>NZ_JAVRIC010000021.1 GCF_031846245.1 Banduia mediterranea
TGGCAAGGCGCGATAACGCCGCCCCCAGTTCTCGGCCTTGCGCTTGATGCGTTGCCGGTCCGTGTGATTCTTACCTGCATAGCGGGCCCAGTGCACCCGGTCCACCATCGAGGTGGTCTCCATGTATGTGTCGTGGGTCCGAAATAGTTGGCCATCACCGCCGATCGCCTCCAGATTGCCGTCGCCGGGCAGGCTGTTGTCGACGCGGTCCACGGCATAGCGGGTACCCCGTATCACGCCGCCTTCGACCCAGTATTCGGTGAATACCGTGGCGCAGGGTGTTGTACCCAGACCAGTCGGCCGGTGTTTCCAGCAATTCGTACAGCGACTGTCCACCGCCGTCCTGGGTGACCTGGACGTAGCCACCGTCGCTGGCGCGTCCGAAAGCCATCGGCTTGCTGCGCTCGTAGATGTGATCATGGTCGACCAGCAGCAGGTCGACGCCGTAGCGCAGCAAGATCTGTTCTTCGAGCAGGCCAGGCCCAGCTTGGGCGGAGTGCGGCCATCCTCGCTGGTCCAGATGGTGTAGTGCCGGGCGACGACGATGAAGTCGATTTCTCCGCGCGCGGCCTGTGCAAGCCCGGCCTCCATCGCCAGCAATTCGGTCGCCAGGCTGGCCGCCGAGATCACCCCGTCCAGCAGGCAGCCGGCCGTGCTGCAGAAGAAGTGCACGCGGCCATGGTCGAAACCGTAGTAGAAGTTCTGACCGAGCTGGTGGATTCGCGAGTCATAGCCATCACCGCCGCCGTCCTTGGCTTGGTGATTGCCGACTGGGACGGCTACAAGGAACGAGCCCATTCGAACAGCACCACCGCCCCCAGCCCGAACAGGACCACGCCCATCGCCCGGTCGATCAGGTGGGCTCGGGCCTGTAGTCGCCGTCGCAGGCCCGCGTGCGAGAGCATCAGTGCCAGCGCCGCGAACCAGGCGAAGGTCGCCAGCGGCAGCCACAAGCCGATCGTCAGCCGCAAGGCCCAATTCTGGGTTCCGGTGGCGACGGCGGAGAACAGGGCGACGAAGAACAGTGCCGCCTTGGGATTGAGGAGATTGGTCGCGAGGCCCAGGCCGTAGCTCTTGCGTGAGGCGACGACTGCGTCCGGCGCCAGCGTCTGTGCGCTCATCGGCCGGGCGCGCAGCGACTTGAAGCCGATCCAGATCAGTACCGCGGCGCCGAGTACGGCGGCGACATCCAGTAACGGCGGAAACGCTTGTACCGCCCAGCCCAGGCCGAACAGACCGTAAGCCACATGGAACAGGATGCCGCTGCCGATGCCGGCGGCGGTCCACACGCCGGCGGCGCGGCCATAGGCCAGCGACTGGCGGATCACGACGGCGAAATCGGGCCCGGGGCTGATCACTCCCAGCGCGTGCGCCAGCATCACGGTGACGAACATCGACCAGTCGGCCTGGGACATCAGCGGTCACGGTCCTGTCGGTATGCATCCGGCCAGGGCCCGCTTATCGGCGGCAGCACACGTTCGGTCTGTTCGGTGCGAAACACCTCGAAGCCGCGGCGGCGATAGTTGTCGAGTGCGCGCGGATGGTCCAGCGAGCAGGTATGGACCCAGACGCGACCTGTGCCGGGCAGCGCCCAGGCCCGCGCGGTGCCGGTATAGAGCAGCCAGGCGCCAAGACCCGTGCCGATGGCCTGCGGCAGCAGGCCGAAATAGACGATTTCGACATCGCCTTGCGATTGTTGCTCCAGCTCGATGTAGCCGCTGGGTGCGCCGCCTTGCCTGGCCAGCCAGATCGAAACCTGCTCGCGATCCAGCCATCGCTGCCAGCGCGCATGCGTCCACGACAGCCGGTCATGCCAGTGCCAGTCACCGCCCACGGCGGTATACAGATAGCGGGCAAACGCCGGTGTCGGTGCGATGACGCGTTCGAAAGCCAGGTCCGCTGCTGCTGTCGACGGCGGGCGCGGCGCCGGGATCAGCATCTCGGCCCGCAGCATTTGCAGTGACCATGTCGTGATCGTCGTCAGCACCGGAGTCGGGTATCCACCATGAAAGGATCGGCGCGAAGGATAATGGCTGAACCGGCCGCTCGCGAACGGCGCGCCTGCGTGTGGTTTCGGGTCGTGCTTCAAATCATTCGACAACGTGCCGCGTCACAGGCTTGATGAGCCTGGTCATGATCTCCAGCCCAGCGTGCGATGGACCCGCGCAGACCGACGAGCTTGCCGCGCGTGGGGCGACGCTGGCGCGTCTGCCCAAGGGCGCCCGCGCGGTGTTGATCCTGCACCGCCGTGGAGATGCACAGCTTTTCCGGTTCCCTGGTTTCCGATTGGGGTGCTGGGACCGGTCGTATCGAACTGGAGAGCTTCAGCGGCGACATTGAACTACGCACAAAACCCGTAGCCCGAAGCCTGAGGTCATCGGACTGTCACTGCGGGCCCCGATACTCGCCCGAGAGAATCAACCCGCGAGGATCATGATGACTACTGCGACCGATACTGCACCACGCTACCGAACGATCTGGATCTCGGACGTGCATCTCGGCACGCCGGGTTGCCAGGCCGAGTATCTGGTCGATTTCCTCAAGCACAATCATTGCGACACGCTCTATCTGGTCGGCGACATCATCGACGGCTGGAAGCTCAGCGGTGGTTGGTACTGGCCGCAGGAGCACACCAATGTCGTGCGCAAGGTGCTGACCAAGGCCAAGCGCGACACCAAGGTGTACTACGTCACCGGCAATCATGACGAGTTCCTGCGCCGCTTTGTTGGTTTCGGTCTGGCGATGGGCAATATCCAGGTCGTCAACGAGCACGTGCACATCACCGCCGACGGACGTCGGTTGCTGGTGACGCATGGTGATGCCTTCGACGTGATCACGCGATATCACAAGTGGCTGGCGCTGGTGGGTGATGCCGCCTACAACGGCATGATGAAGGCCAATCATTATTTCAACCGCGCGCGGCGATGGCTCAACATGCCGTACTGGTCGCTGTCAGCGTATGCCAAGCAGAAGGTGAAAAACGCCGTCAACATCATTTCGGAATTCGAGGAGGCGGTGGCGCGGGAGTGTCGGCGCCGTGGTCTCGATGGGGTGGTCTGCGGCCACATCCATCATGCCGAAATCCGCGACATCGATGGCGTGACCTACCTCAATTGCGGTGATTGGGTCGAATCCTGTACCGCGCTGGCGGAGGATCGCAACGGCAATATCGAGATTCTGCGCTGGATCGATATCGCTCGCCTCGATCAGCGCGACAAGGTGACCGCATTGAGCGCACGCACCGGAAGCTGAGCGCCCCCCTGCGGGGGGCAACCAGGTCTCGGCACCGTTCGTTCTTCCGAAAATGTCGGCCGGTGGAAATATTTATTTCCGCTTTACTTCTGTGCATCGAACCAGCTTAGAATCGCTCCAACAGGCGAGCTCCCTGGTGCTTGATTCAATCCCCCAGATGGTGGATGCGCCCCAGGGTTCGACGCGATGGTCATCGTGATAGGGAAGTCTTCGGGGGCTTTGACGTGGTGATGATTCAGCCGCTGTGCTGAATGCCCCGCTTCAATAAGAAGGATTTTGTGCCCAGTTGCGTCGCCAGGGTGTGGCGGCGACGCAAGCGCAATTTTGTCAATTTGAAGTCTGCCGGAGCATCAACATGCGGTACTACGACTCAGCCTTGGGCCGATACCGGTTCAAACGAAGATACAGCTTCGCGGCCTACGGATTCGCCGCGGGCATTGCACTGGGATTTCTGATCGCCGTGCTTATGTAGGCCGATCGAGCACCGCCGAGTACCTCAGCCGATTCCGATCTGGTGCAGCCGATCCTGCAGCTCATGAATATCCGTGGTGTTCAGCGCGTGATCCACGGCTAGACGCAGTGCCGCGATGTCGGCGTCCAGAATGATGCGCTTGACCTCCAGCACGCTGGAGGGATGCATCGAGAATTCGGTCAGACCGAGCCCCAGTAGCAGCCGCGCGTACTGCGGGTCGCCAGCCATTTCGCCACACATCGCAACGGGAATGCCGGCCTGGTCACCGGCTTCGATCGTCATCCGGATCAATCGCAGCACGGCGGGATGCAAGGGGTCGTACAGGTAATTGATCTCATCGTCGCCGCGATCGATCGCCAGTGTGTACTGGATCAGGTCGTTGGTGCCGATCGAGAAGAACTGCGCGTGTCGCGCCAGCATCGGAGCGGCGAGGGCTGCGGCCGGAACCTCGATCATCGCACCGACCGGCACCCGGGCGCCCATCGCCACGCCTTCACGGTGCAGCTGAACCCGTTCATCCTCGATCAGGCGCCGCGCCTGTCTGAACTCCGCGGTACTGGAGATCATCGGAAGCATGATCTGGACCTGGCCGAGCGCGGAGGCGCGCAGCAGGGCGCGAATCTGGGTGCGAAACAGATCCAGATCCTTCAGGCACAGGCGGATCGCACGCAAACCCAGGGCGGGATTGCTGGGCTTCGGACCGGGACGGTTTGCGGAATCGACCTGTTTGTCGGCGCCGAGGTCGAGTGTCCGGATCGTGATCGGACCGTTCACGGCGGAGACGACGCTGGAGTACGCTTCGAACTGCTCGTTCTCGTCGGGCAGCGTCTTGCGATTCATGAACAGAAATTCGGTGCGGTACAGACCGACGCCTTCGGCCCCGACACGCTTGGCTTCCTTGCTGTCCTCGCTCAGCTCGATATTCGCCAACAGCCGCACTTTGACGCCGTCGCGTGAGATCGCGGGATCGTCCTTGTGCCGGATCAGCATGCGCCGATAGCGCTCGTCGCGCTCCTGACGGCGGCGATAGAACCTCAGCGCGCGTTCGTCCGGCGCGGCCACCAGATGCCCGGCCTGGCCGTCGACGATGATGTGCTCGCCTTCCCGCAGCCAGCGCCGGGCGTTGTTGACGCCCACCACCGCGGGAATGCCCAGACTGCGTGCGAGAATCGCCGTGTGCGATAACGGGCCGCCGTATTCGGTCACGAACGCGGCAGTGGATTGCTGTGCGAGCAGGATGATGTCGGCGGGGGTGATGTCGTCGGCGACGATGACCGCCGGTACGCCGTCGCGGTCGGCGTGCGCGGAAACATGGCGGTCGTTCTTCAGCAGTACGCGCATGATTCGCGCAACGACATGCTCGACATCGTCCCGTCGCGTGCGCAGATAGGGATCGTCCATCTGTTCGAACACCGCTGCCAGCGCGTCGCCGGTGCGGCGCAGCGCGGCCTCGGCGTTGACGCCGCCATTGCGAATATGGGTGACGGTGGACTCGGTGATGGAGCGGTCATCGATCATCAGCAGATGGGTATCGATGAACGCCGCGATGTCCTGTGGCGTGTTCGCGGGAATTTGCGCGCGGACCTCGCGCAGCTGTTCGGCCGCACGGCGCTGCGCGCCGTAGAAGCGCGTGATCTCGTGTTCGATCTCGTTGGCGGCCAGTGAATATTCCGGAATATCCAGATCGCCGCCGGACAGCTTCTGCACGCGGCCGATGGCGATGCCGCGGGAAACGCCGAGACCGGAGTACCAAAGGCTCATGGTCGGGGCGGCCGGGCCCTGATGCACCAGACGCTCACGCCCGTTCTCCAAATCGGTCCGCCACCAATGCCACGAGTGCCTCGACGGCGGCGCCGGCGTCTTCGCCGTCCGCGACCAGGGTGATCCGGCTACCACGTGCGGCGGCCAGCATCATCACGCCCATGATGCTCTTGCCACTGACTTCGCGGCCGTCCTTGCGCACGCGAACGTCGGCTTCGAAGCCGGAGGCGGTGGTGACCAGCTTCGCGGCGGCACGCGCATGCAGACCCAGGCGGTTGACGATTTCGACGGTGCGCTCGACGGTTTTCATGGCTACGACGGATCGGGCGGGTTCAGGAGGAGGGGCGGGAACAGATCACAATGCCGCGTTGTCCGCCTTCGACGGCATTTCGGGCCATCTCGGCGAGTTCCAACTGCGGATAGTTGAAGATGCGCACCATCATCGGCAGGTTGACGCCCGCGACGACGGTGGTGCGCTCGTCGGTGTTGAACTGGTTGGCGATGTTGCTGGGGGTGGATCCGTAGGCATCGGTCAGTAACAGAACCCCGCTGCCGCGATCGAGCCGGTCGATCATGCGCCGGCCCTGACGTTGCAGCATGTTCGGATCCTGGATGCGCCGTACTTCGAGTACATCACAGGGCAAGGGCAGTGGGCCGAGCATGTCCGCCAGGGTTTCCAGCAGGAAGTGACCGAGCTTGCCATGCGTGACCAGCAGCAGGCCGACCGGTGCGGCCGCCTGCATCACCGGTGTGTCTCGCGATGGCGCACGATGATCGGATCGAAGCGGTCGCGCATGAGCTGCGCGAGGCGCTCCACAATGAATACGGAGCGATGCTGCCCCCCGGTGCAGCCGATGCCCACGGTGAGGTAGGAGCGGTCCTGTGCGTCGAATGAGGGCAGCCAGGATTCGAGGAAGCCCTGAATGTCGCCGAGCATGCGTTGGACCTCATCCTGCGCCGCCAGATAGTCGGCCACCGGTTGGTCACGGCCGCTCAGTGCGCGCAGGCCAGGCTCCCAGTGCGGGTTCGGCAGGCAGCGCACGTCGAACACGAAATCGAGGCCGTCGGGCACGCCGTTCTTGAAGCCGAAGGATTCGAAGGTCAAGACCATCCGGCCCGGTACGCCGGGGCTGCGCAACTGGATCGTTTCGCGCAACTGGTGCACGTTCATGTCCGTGGTGTCGAGCGTGAGATGGGCAAGGTTGGCGATCGGGCTGAGCAGGCGGCGTTCCAGTCGGATCGCTTCGTTGAGCGGTGTATCGGCGCCAGACAGCGGATGCCGCCGCCGGGTTTCGTTGTAGCGTCGTCTCAGACTTTCGTCCGACGCCGTCAGAAAGATCACCTGGGCTTCGATGTCGATTCCGCGCAGCTGGTCCAGATAGACCGGAAACTGTGCGATTTCCTCGGGACTTTCACGTGCGTCGATACCGATCGCCAGGCGCTCGTAGCGGTCGCGCAGCGTTACCGCGGTGTGCTGCGAAAGATGCGCCACCAGCGCCAGGGGCAGATTGTCGATGCAGAAGTGCCCCATGTCCTCGTACTGGCGCAGCGCGACGCTCTTGCCGGCGCCGGACAGTCCGCTGACGATGACCAGTTCCATTGCTGCGATCGGATCCTATTGCGTCCGGGGGCGGTTGATGGCGGCCTGTTGCCGTTCGGCGAATTCGAGGTCGGCGCGCTGGCCGTACAGCCGCAGCCAGAAATCGCGACAGGCGGCTTCCACCAGTGTCGCCAGATTATGCCCGATGGTGACCGGCATCGTGATCTGGGGAATGTCGATGTCGAGCCAGGCCCGGCTTCCGCGCTGGCCTTGAAGGCGCTGCAGATAGGCTTCCGGGTCTGTGGTCGAGGCGCGTTTCAGATGCAGCGCCAGATCGATTCCGACAGTGTCGCGTATGGCCACCGTTCCGTACATCGATCGCGCGTCCAGTATGCCCAGACCACGAACCTCCAACATGCCGTTGAGCAGGCTCGGGCTGCGGCCTTCGAGCACTGGACCTGGCAGGCGCCGCAGTTCCACGGCGTCGTCGGCGACCAGACGGTGCCCGCGCGACAGCAATTCCAGCGCCAGTTCGCTCTTGCCGATTCCGGACTCGCCGGTCAACAGCACGCCCAGGCCAAACACATTCAAGAGCACGCCGTGGACGGTTACCCGCGGCGCGCGCAGCGCTTCAAGAGCCTGACGCAAGCGTGCAACGGCCTGATGTGCAGGCAGCGAGCTTGAAGCCAGGCTGAAATGCCGGAGCGCGGAATCGGCGGTGTCGATGACGGCGCCCGGGGTCAGCAGCAGGCTGTGCAAGCCCGCCTTCGCCAGCGTGCCGAAACAGCGCGTGCGGGTGGCGGGATCGCTGCGCTGGCACCATGCCGTCGCGGCGTCTCCGACAATCGCCAGTCCGCGCGACAGACTCGGATGGAAATAGCCGAGGGTGGAGACTGCCTGTGCCGGATTCGGGTCGCGCAGCCAATGTGTATCCGGCAGAGTCTCAACAAGACTGCGCAGCTCGGGATCGGCGCGACGCCCCGAGGCCGGTTCGATCGGTACTTCGGCGTCCATGCGCCCGGGCCTGAATTGGCGTTCGCTCAGGCGATGGGGCTATTGCCCGAACAGTTCGAGCAGGGCGCCTGCGTCGCCGGTTTCGCGCAGGCTGGCGCAGAACGCCTCGTCGGAGAAGGATTCGGCGATCGCCGCAAGTATCTTGAGATGCTGCTCGGTGGCGGCCTGCGGCACCAGCAGGCCGAACATCAGGTCGACCGCCTGTCCGTCGTGCGCGCTGTAGTCCACCGGATGCTTGAGCCGGACGAAGGCCCCGACCGCCTGCTCGATGCCGGCCATGCGCCCGTGCGGAATCGCCACGCCGTGGCCGAGGCCGGTGCTGCCCAGTTTCTCGCGTCCGCTCAGCGCGGAGAGAATATCGCTCTCATCCAGCGCGGGGGTTCCCTGCGACAACAGCTTGGACAGTTCCTCCAGTGCGCGCTTCTTGCTGGTCACCGTGACGCCGCTGGCGATCCGGTCCGCAGCCAGTACTTCTTTGAGTTTCATTGAGACGGCTCCCAGATGTGGGACGGTTGGGTCGTTGCGCAAAAGCAAAAGGCCCAGCCGCTCCCAAGCGGCTGGGCCTTCATCAGTTTACTGCTCGAAAACGTGCTTCTGCGCTTCCTTGGCGTGATGATCCCGGGACAGCTCCTTGAACTTGCGGGTCTGACGGTCGAGACGGTCGATCAATTGATCGATCGCCGCGTACATGTCGCCTTCCACCGCTTCGGCGTGCAGATTGCCGCCGCATGCGTGCACCGTCGCTTCGGCCTTGTGTCGCTGTTTTTCGACAGTCAGCACGACGTGGGCGTCGAGCATCTTGTCGAAATGTCGTTCGACGCGCTGCATTTTCAGCTGGACATAGTCGCGCAGCGGATCGGTCAGATCGAGGTGGTGTCCGGAGATGTTCAAGTTCATGCAATGACTCCTAACGAAATGGGTCGGCAGTGACCCAGAGGGAAACCCCGTGGCCGGGTGCGTCATTACATGCCGCCTACCGCGGCAACGGGGTTCCGGTTAGGCCATGCGGCGGCGCTCGTGGGCGGCCGGGATTCCCAGTGCTTCCCGATACTTCGCGACGGTCCGTCGGGCGACCTGGATGCCATCCTTCAGCAGCAGGGTCGACAGTGTCGCATCGGAGAGCGGTTTGTCAGGAGTTTCCTGGCCGACCAGGCGCTTGATCATGGCCTGGATCGCGGTCGCAGAGCAGGTGCCTCCTTGTGTGGTTCGAACGTGGCTTGAGAAGAAGTACTTGAGTTCGTACAAACCTCTCGGCGTCAGCATATATTTGTTTGCGGTCGCGCGCGAAACCGTGGACTCGTGGATACCCAGATTCTCGGCCACGTCGCGCAGCACCAGCGGCCGCATCGCTTCGTCGCCATAGTCCAGAAAGGCCCGCTGTTCCTCGATGATCCGGGTTGCGACGCGCAACAGCGTTTCATTGCGACTTTTCAATGAATTCAGGAAGTAACGGGCTTCCTGCAGGTGCTGCTTGAGCGTTTGCTGGTCGCTGGAATTGTCGGCGCGGCGGATCAGGCCCATGTAGTGGCGATTGATGCGCACGCGCGGCGCGATTTCCGGATTCAGCGACACCTGCCAGCGGCCGGACTTCTTGACCACAAAGACGTCCGGAACGATGTATTCGGGCTCGGTGCCGGCGTAGGGACGGCCGGGATGCGGTTGCAGTGACTGGATCACGGCGACGGCCTGTTGCAGGCGTTCCCGATCCAGCCCGGTAACGCGGCACAGCAGATTTTCGTCCTGCCGCGCCAGTTCGGCCATGTGCTTGTCAACGATCCGGAGCGCGGCGCTGCAGATCACGTCGTCGCAATCGTGCTGCTGCAGTTGCAAGCGCAGGCATTCGGAGAGATCGCGCGCGGCGACGCCGGGCGGATCGAAGTCCTGTACCAGCGCCAGAACCCGGTCGATGTCGTCCGTGTCGATGCCGGGCATTTCCAGCAGACGGGTGGACACGCCTTCCCAATCATCGAGATAGCCATCTTCGTTGACCGCGTCGACGAGATGGGCGGCGATCTCGGCGTCCCGTTCATTGAACGAACACAGCCCGGCCTGCCACAGCAGATGGTCGCGCAGGGTGCCGTTGGCGTGCAGGCTGGCCTGGCGGTACTCGTAGAGTTCGGCTTCGGCCTCGGCATCACGGTGAGGCGCGCCGTCGTAGCTGTCCGACCAGATCTCCAGGTCCAGCTCGCCGCTGACCGGTGTTTCGTCGCTGGTGGGCTTTTCCGCCGCGTTCTCGTCGCGCAGCGCGACCTCGTCGATCGGTGCGGCGCCTTCTTCCTCGATGCGTTCGAGCATCAGATTGGAGTCCAGCGCCTGCTGGATTTCGGTCTGCAGGTCGAGCGTCGACAGCTGCAACAGGCGAATGGCCTGCTGCAGCGCAGGCGTCATCGCCAGGGTCTGACCCATTCGGAGCGAAAGGTTCTGTCTCACGAGTGATTTCTTGCCGCGCATGCTTTTTGCATAAGGCGCATTGTACGCAGCCCGACCGGGCTTGCGGGAGCCCTGGGTGGTTGTGGTAACGTCGCCCGGATATTAACTGAGCATGAACGGACGCCTACGGCGTCGAGCGCGTCTTCAGGTCGGCTTCAGAGCCTGAAGTCTTCTCCCAGATAGACGCGTCGCACCCGCTCATCACGCTCGATCGTGGCCGGATCGCCTTCGGCGATCACTTCGCCTTCGGCAAGAATGTAGGCCCGCGAGCAGATTCCCAGCATTTCCCGCACATTGTGATCCGTGACCAGCACGCCGATCCCGTGGCGCTGCAATTGCGTGATGATCGAGTGGATGTCCTTGACGGCGATCGGGTCCACGCCCGCGAACGGTTCGTCGAGCAGGATGAAGCGCGGGTTCGCCGCCAGTGCCCTGGCGATCTCGACCCGGCGGCGCTCACCGCCGGACAGCGACTGACCCAGTCCGTCGCGGATGTGTTCGATGCGAAATTCCTGCAGCAGGCGTTCGAGCTCGTCCTTGCGTCCCGCCGCGTCGAGATCCTTGCGGACCTCCAGCACGGCACGAATGTTGTCAGCGGTGCTCAGCTTGCGGAACACGCTGGCTTCCTGCGGCAGATAGCCCAGGCCGCGGCGCGCGCGAGTGTGCATCGGCAGATGGGTGATGTCTTCGCCGTCGAGCTCGATGCGCCCGCCGTCGGCCGCGATCAGGCCCACCATCATGTAGAACGAGGTGGTCTTGCCGGCGCCGTTGGGGCCGAGCAGGCCGACGATTTCACCGGCGCGCACACTCATTGATACATCGCGAACCACCGTGCGCTTCTTGAAGCGCTTGAGCAGGTGATGGGCTTCGAGCAAGGAGCCGCTCCGGGCAGCGGCGTCGGCAGGGGAGCGCTCGGCTTGCATCACGGCTGTTTGTCCTTGGTGTCTTGTTCGAGCGTCGCCGGGTCCAGGGTGATCCGCACCTGACCGCTGGTGCCGCCGCTGGCCTGGATTCGACGTTCGTTGAGATCGTACCGCAGGATATCCGTGGTCAGGCGGTCGCGGCCGCGCAACAGGCGCACCTCGCCGGTCAGTTGCAGGACGCCGTTGCGCGAGTCGTACTCGATGCGTTGCGCGTTGGCGTCCACCGGCGGCGCCTCCTTGCCGACGCCGCCGTTGTGCGCGAAGCGAGCCGGAGCACCGGTGACCACGATCACGAACTGGCGATTGTCGAGCTGGCGTAGTTCCAGTTCGTCGCCGGACAGATTGAAGTCCCGTGCGCTGACCTTGACGTCCCCTCGGTAGATGGCCCGGCCGTCGCGCAGGATGTCTGCGCTTTGCGCTTCGATGTCGATCGGTCCGGTTGGCCGCTGATAGCCCGGCGCGGCAGCGGCGCTGACCGGCGTTTCGGCAGCCTGCTGTGCCCAACAAGCCGGAGCGATGCCTCCCAGCGACAGCGCCAGCAGCAACAAGAGGCCGAATCTACTCGCTCGGGTCATAGCGCACCTTGACGTTGCCCTGCAGTTGAACCCGATCGGCGTCCCAATCCGCGCGCATGCCGTTGGCGTTGGCGGAGCGGGCCACGCCGGCAATGGATACCGGGGTTTCGGTGTAGATCTGATGCACCTCCGGGTCGACCCACATCTGCTGTGTCTCCAGTTTCAGCGGCGGATCGCCCGGCCAATGTCCCTCGATCGTCACCGTGTTCTCCAGCAGCAGGCGCCGCGAATCCGGCGGTGAATAGCCTGTGGGCGCGCGCAGAACCCACGGCCCCTGCTCGCCGCCAAGCTGGTCCACGGTGAGTTCGGTGAGGCGCGCCGAATCGTCGGCAAGCATTACGATGCGTTGGGTGCGTACGCGTTGTTCCGGGTTGCCGTTGGCGTCGTAGCGTACCCATTCGGTATTGTCGAGATAGTAGCGTGGGCGATCGGCGTCGAGCGCTGTGCTCTGCGCGGCCGGTCGCTTCACCGATACCCAGGTCAGGCCCAGCAAGGCGACGGTAATGGCGAAGGCGAACAGCGGGGCGGGACGCTTCGGCATCAACCGGCACCCACGGTGCCGGCCGCGTCCGATTGGCCGCGCGCGTCCATCAGCAGGTCGCAGGCTTCGCGCACGGCGCCGTCGCCGCCGCGCCGCGTGCTGACCCAATGGGCGGCCGACAGAGCGGAACGGTGCGCATCGGCCACCGTCAGCGCGAGACCGCAGCGTCGCAGCAGCGGCAGGTCCGGCAGATCATCGCCCATGGCGGCACATTGGTCGGCTTCGAGTCCGAGTAGGGTTCGAATCTCTTCGAACGCGGGAAGCTTGTCTTCGGTGGACAGACGCAGATGGCGAACGCCCAGCGATTCGAAGCGGCGCCGCATCGCGGGCGAGGGCCGTCCCGAGATGATCGCCACCTCGATGCCGGCCTTCATCGCCAGCTTGATGCCAAGCCCGTCCTTGACATCCACGGCCTTGAGTTCGAGGCCGTCCGGCCCGAGATACAGCTTGCAGTCGGTCAGC
The DNA here is from genome assembly GCF_031846245.1 of Banduia mediterranea. Taxonomy (NCBI): domain Bacteria; kingdom Pseudomonadati; phylum Pseudomonadota; class Gammaproteobacteria; order Nevskiales; family Algiphilaceae; genus Banduia; species Banduia mediterranea. The sequence goes on from NZ_JAVRIC010000021.1 coordinate 12,971, forward strand.
ACGCCGTCGATGTCCAGGAACAGGCAGCGGATGCGGGCCGCGCGGCGTTGCAGTTCTGCGGTATCGAGCCGATTCATACGACACCCGCACGCAGCAGGTCGTGCATGTGCAGCACGCCCTGAATCCGTTGGTCCGCGTCCAGCACCAGCAGCACCGTGATCTTGTGCCGTTCCATCAGGTTGACCGCTTCGGCGGCAAGCTGGTCTGCGCCGACGGAATGGCCGCCGCGCGTCATCACCTGTTCGATCGGTGTGTGATGAATGTCGACGCCGCTGTCGAGCACTCGGCGCAGGTCACCGTCGGTGAATACGCCGATGGCATGATCATCGTCATCGACGATGGCGGTGATGCCCAGGCCCTTGCGCGACATCTCCAGCAGCGCGGCGGACAGCGTGACTTCGCTGCCGACCCTGGGGATGCGTTCACCGGTGTTCATGATCTCGCCGACCTTCAGCAGCAGGCGGCGTCCGAGCGAGCCGCCGGGATGGGTCAGCGCGAAGTCGGCTTCGGTGAAGCCGCGGGCTTCGAGCAGTGCGATCGCGAGCGCGTCGCCCATCGCGAGCGTCACGGTGGTGCTGGACGTAGGCGCCAGGTTCATCGGGCAGGCTTCCAGGGCCACGGAGACGTCGATGTGCACGTTGGCCTGCTGCGCCAGTGTCGAGGCCGGCTTGCCGGTCATCGCGATCAGCGGCACGCCCAGGCGCTTGATCAGCGGCAGGATGGTGACGATCTCGGAGGTTTCGCCGGAATACGAAATCGCCAGTACCACGTCCTGGCGCGTGATCATGCCGAGGTCGCCGTGGCTGGCTTCACCGGGATGCACGTAGAACGCCGGTGTGCCGGTGGAGGCCAGTGTTGCCGCGATCTTGTTGCCGATGTGTCCGGATTTGCCCATCCCGGTAACGACCACGCGCCCCTGGCAGGCCAGCATCAGTTCGCAGGCCTGCACAAAGCTGCCGTCGACACGCGCGAACAGCGCCTCGATGGCGTCGCGTTCGATCTCCAGTACCTTTCGGCCCAGGCGAATCAGCTCGGGATGGTCCATCGTCTCGGGTGCGCGAAAATGGGCGGATGCGGAGTTTAGCCGATGGCCGGCGCCCAAACCCAAACGCTCATCGCCCAAGCGCTCATCGCTCATCGCTTGATGCTGGCGTAGGCGTCCAGCGGCGCTCCCGCATGGCGCAGGGCATCGCCCAGGGGTCGGCAGGCTGTGGTGCAGCCACCAGCGCGCAATCGTCGGCTCGGTGAACAGACGACCCTGCAGCGGATTGCCGAAACATTGCTGCGCGCGCAGAGCCGTCGAAGCGGCGCTAGAATCCGCCGCCTTATGAGCTCATCCCAAGTAGCGGCGCTCGAAATATCGGGGCTGCAGAAACACTATGGTTCGGTGCACGCGCTCAGGGGCGTGGATCTGCGCGTCGAACGCGGCGAGTTTTTCGGACTGCTCGGCCCGAACGGCGCCGGCAAGTCCACGCTGATCAGCGTCGTTGCCGGACTGGTGCGCGCCGACACCGGCAGCGTCGCGGTGCTCGGCCACGATACCGTGCGCGATTGGCGGGCGGCTCGGCGCAATCTCGGCGTGGTGCCGCAGGAACTGGTGTTCGACCCCTTCTTCAAGGTGCTCGACATGCTGCGTATCCAGGCTGGCTACTACGGTTGCGGCAAGGAAGTGTGGCCGTGGATCGATGAGTTGCTGGAACGACTCGATCTGGCCGGCAAGCGCGACCAGTCGTTGCGCTCCCTGTCCGGCGGTATGAAGCGGCGCGTGCTGATCGCGCAGGCGCTGGTGCACAAACCTCCGTTGGTGATCCTCGACGAGCCGACCGCCGGCGTGGATGTCGAGCTGCGGCGCACGCTGTGGAGCTTCGTGCGCGACCTGCATGCCCAGGGCACGACGGTGGTACTGACTACGCACTATCTGGAAGAAGCTCAGGACCTGTGCGAGCGCATCGCGATCGTCGACAAGGGGCTGGTGCGTGTGGTCGAGACCACCAAGCAGTTGCTGGGGCGCCATCCCTATCGCTTTCTGCGTTTGCAACTTGCCGGTGGCGGGGTGTTGCCGGAACCGCTGCGTCCGTTGGTGACCTCGGAAAAGGACGGCGTGCTGGAACTCAAGCTGGAACGGGAGGCGCATCCGATTGGCGGTGTGTTTCAAGCACTCAGCAGCGCCGGACTCGAAATCGGCGATGTGCAGACGCGCGACCCCGATCTCGAAGACGTCTTTCTGGAGCTGACCTACCCGGGGACCCACTCATGAACGACCATATCGGTTTCCGGACACTGCTCAAGAAAGAGGTCCAGCGATTCTGGTCGGTACTCGGCCAGACCGTGACCGCACCGGTGGTGACCGCGCTGCTGTATCTGCTGGTGTTCGCGCAGGCGATGAAAGGTCGCGCGCCGGTTTATCCAGGCGTGGAGTACACCGAATTCCTGGTGCCCGGGCTGGTGATGATGACGGTCATCCAGAACGCCTTTGCCAATAGCGCGTCCAGTCTCACGCAATCCAAGATCATGGGCAGCCTGGTGTTCCTGATGATGGCGCCGCTGGGCGCTTTCGAATGGTTCGCCGCCTATGTGGTGGCGTCGGTGCTGCGCGCCTTCCTGGTGGCCGCCGCGATGTTGATCGTGACGCTTCCGTTCGTGGGTCTGACGTTTCATTCGCCGCTGGTGCTGGTGGCGATGTTCCTGCTGACGGCCGGTACGCTGGCGAGCCTCGGCATCATTGCCGGTATCGTCTCGACCAAGTTCGATCACATCGCCTCGTTCACCAATTTCATCATCACCCCGTTGTCGTTCCTGTCGGGTGTGTTCTATTCGGTGCACGCCCTGCCGCCGCTGGCCTACACCGCCTCGCGCTTCAATCCGTTCTTCTACATGATCGACGGATTCCGCTATGGCTTCTTCGGCGATGCCGACGTGCCGGCCTGGCAGAGCCTGTGCTGGACCGCGGCCGGATTCACGATCGTGGCCAGCGTCGCGCTGTGGATGCTGATCACCGGCTACAAGCTGCGTCGCTGAGCCGCGCGGGTCCAACGGGCGTTAAGCTCCACTCAACCAATCAAGCAGGGTACGAGTCAAATGACCGCAGACGAAATCAAGCATCTGATCGAGACCGGCCTGCCGGACGCCACCGTCAGCGTGATCGGCGATGACGGCGCGCATTTCCAGGCGGAAGTCGTGTGGGCCGGGTTCCAAGGCAAGAACATGATCGCTCAGCATCGCGAGGTTTACGCCACGCTCGGCGCTCGCATGGGCAATGAGATTCACGCCTTGCAGCTGCGTACGCGCGCCAGCTGAGCCGACACGCCCCATGGACAAACTGATCGTCGAAGGCAATGGCCCGCTCCGGGGCGATGTCCGCGCATCCGGTGCCAAGAACGCCTCCTTGCCGATCCTGTGCGCCTGCCTGCTGTCCGACGAGCCCTTGCACGTCAGCAATGTGCCCGAGCTGCACGATGTCACCACCACCAAGCGTCTGCTCGCGCAGATGGGCGTGAAGGTCTCGCTCGGGGAAGCCAACAGCGTCACCGTCGATGCCCGCGGCGTGCACACGCATATCGCGCCGTACGAACTGGTGAAGACCATGCGCGCCTCCATCCTCGTGCTGGGGCCGCTGGTGGCGCGCCACGGCGAGGCGCAGGTGTCCTTGCCCGGTGGCTGCGCGATCGGCGCGCGCCCGGTCAATGTCCACCTTGAGGGGCTCAAGGCGATGGGCGCGGAAATCCTGCTCGAAGACGGTTTCATCAAGGCCCGTGCGTCACGCCTGCGCGGGACCACCGTGGTGATGGAGCAGGTGTCGGTGACCGGCACCGAGAATCTGATGATGGCGGCCTGTCTGGCCGAAGGCACCACGGTGCTCGAAAACGCCGCGCGAGAGCCGGAAGTCGTCGATCTGGCGGTCTGCCTGACGGCCATGGGCGCGCGGATCCGGGGCGCCGGAACCTCGACGGTCGTGGTGGAAGGCGTGGAGCGGCTGCACGAGGCCCGCCATCACGTGCTGCCGGACCGCATCGAAACCGGCACCTTCCTGGTGGCCGCGGCGATGACACGTGGCCGCATCACGGTGCACGACACCGACCCGGACCAGCTCGATGCCGTGCTTCAGAAACTGCGTGGTGCGGGTGCCGTGATCCTGGCCGGCGACAGCACCATCGAACTGGACATGCGTGGCGCGCGGCCGCGCAGCGTGGACGTTCACACCGCGCCGCATCCCGGTTTCCCGACCGACATGCAGGCGCAGTTCATGGCACTCGACGCGCTTGCCGAAGGCGCCGGAATCATCACCGAGACCATTTTCGAGAACCGGTTCATGCACGCGCTGGAACTGCAGCGCCTCGGCGCCGATATTCGTATCGAGGGACACACCGCCGTCGTCAGTGGTCGCGAGCGGCTCAAGGGCGCGCCGGTGATGGCGACCGATCTGCGCGCATCGGCCTCACTGGTGCTGGCCGCCCTGGTCGCCGAAGGCGAGACCCTGATCGACCGCATCTACCACATCGATCGTGGCTACGAGCACATCGAGGACAAGTTGCGCGGACTCGGCGCCAAGATTCGACGTCAGTCCTGAAGGCGGCTTCGGGCTTCAGAAATCGCCTGGCGACCGGCGTGCGATGCAGACTGAACGGCGCCGATTGAGCGATCGGCGGGCCGGGACCGCCGTTTCGTGTTGCGTGATTCGTTGAGATGGCTCAGGTTGACTCAGCGCCCCCGGCCTGGAGAAGTGCATTGCCGCAATTCCCAGAAGTCGCAGCCGTCATCGTCGGCCTGGGTCTGCTCGGTGCTTGCCGCCCAGGGCCGCCCGATGCGTTGCCCGCGTTCACCGATTCGGTGTGATGATTCATCTGGTGGTACCGCCCCGGTAGCCGCCGCGGGGTTTCTCGGCGGCGATTGCCGGGGCTCGGTACAATCGCGCGCCCAAGCCCAAGCCAAACAACCACGGCGGCCATGACCATGCTGACGCTGGCTCTCTCGAAGGGCCGCATACTCGAGGAAACCCTGCCGACACTTCAGGCGATCGGTCTGCAGCCGGCTGGCGATATCGATCGGCTGCTGCGCGTGCCTTCACGCCATCCTGAGGTCCAGCATCTGATCATCCGCCCCACGGATGTGCCGACCTATGTGGAATACGGCGCTGCCGATTTCGGCATCGTCGGCAAGGACATCCTGATGGAGCACGGCAGTGGATCGCTCTACGAGCCGCTGGATCTCGGCATCGCACAATGCAGGCTGATGGTGGCCGGCTTGCCCGGAACCAAACCTCTGCGCCACCGTCGTCTGCGCGTGGCGACCAAATATCCCGAAATCACGCGGCGCTACTTCGCGCAGCAGGGCAAACAGGTCGAGATCATCAAGCTGTATGGCTCGATGGAACTGGCGCCGCTGGTGGAACTGGCGGACGTAATCGTCGATCTCGTCGCCACCGGCAAGACGCTCAAGGCCAACGGCCTGGTCGTGCTGGAGCACATCGCGGACGTGTCCTCGCGTCTGGTCGTCAACAAGGCCGCGATGAAGACCAAGCACGCCGCACTGCGTTACTGGCTCGACCGTTTCCGCGAGGCCACGGAGACTGCCCATGCCTGAGATCAATCGCCTCGACAGCACGAACGCGGATTTCGGGGCGCGTCTCGATGCGCTGCTCGACCGTTTGCCCGAGCGCGACTCCCAGGTGCAGAGCGTGGTCGCCGACATCATCGCGGATGTGCGTGTACGCGGCGATGCCGCAGTGCTCGAATACACGAGACGCTTCGACCGCTTGGATGCCACCAGCCTGGAGGCCCTAGAGATTCCGCGCGAGCGATTGAAGGCGGCCTGGGATGGGCTGCCGACGGCGCTGCGCGAGGCTCTGTCGACAGCGCATCGGCGCATCCGTGACTATGCTGAACGGCAGGGCCTGCAGGGTTTCAGCTTCATCGATGCGCACGGCAACGAACTCGGTCAGCGCGTCACCGCGATGGACCGCGTGGGGCTGTATGCGCCGGGCGGCAAGGCGGCGTATCCGTCGTCCGTGCTGATGAACGCCGTGCCTGCCAAGGTGGCCGGCGTGCGTGAGCTGGTGATGTGCGTGCCGACGCCCGACGGCATCGTCAACGAGACCGTGCTGGCGGCGATCCACTTGAGCGGTGTCGACCGTGTGTTCACGATCGGCGGCGCCCAGGCCGTGGCGGCGATGGCCTGCGGTACCCAGACGATTGCCCAGGTCGACAAGATCGTAGGCCCCGGCAATGCCTATGTCGCCGAGGCCAAGCGTCAGGTGTTCGGTATGGTCGGGATCGACTCGATCGCCGGCCCGTCCGAAATCGTGGTGATCTGCGATGGTCAGACCGACCCGCGCTGGACCGCGATGGACCTGTTCTCCCAGGCCGAGCATGACGAGGAAGCCCAGTCCATTCTGATCTCGCCGGACGCGGCCTATCTCGACGCGGTGCAGGCGGCGATGGACGAGCGGCTCGCAGAACTGCCACGTGCCGGGATCGTGCGTGCCTCACTGCGCGCGCGCGGCGCCCTGATCCTAGTGCGTGATCTGAGCGAAGCCGTAGGGGTTTCGAACCACATTGCGCCGGAGCATCTGGAGCTGTCCGTGGCCGATCCGGATGCCTTGCTCGACGAGGTGCGCCATGCGGGCGCGGTCTTCCTGGGGCGGCACACGCCCGAGGCCTTCGGCGACTATTGCGCCGGGCCCAATCATGTGTTGCCCACCTCGCGTGCGGCGCGTTATGCCAATCCGCTGGGCGTCTATGAATTCCAGAAACGCAGCAGCCTGATTCGTTGCAGCCCCGAGGGCGCGCGGGCGCTGGCGCCAATCGCCAGCCGGCTCGCGGACGCGGAAGGCCTGCAGGCGCATGCCGCCAGTGCCAGGGACCGTCGCTGAGCCAACGTGCCGTCCCCTGCGACTGGCGTTCCTGGCGCTGTTTGCCGACTGCGCCGTGCAATCGATGACTACAGGCGTCGTGATCGCCGGACTGTTCAACGCTGTGGTCGTTGTTCATGGTGGCGCCGAATCCGGCCAAGGTGCTGCAATTGTTCGGCGACTACGTGGGAACGGTGAAGGCACCCGGGCTGCGTTGGGCCAAGCCCCTGTACTCGAAGGTCGGCATTTCCACGCGCGTCCGCAATTTGCGTATCCGCGAACACGTCTATGACGCCTTGCGGCGATGGGCGGACGACGAGATGCGCAGCGTCGGCAGGCAGATCGAATTCCTGCTGCGCGATGCGCTGCTCAAGTCGGGGCGACTGAAATCCGGTTCGCCGGCGCGTGGAGTACGTCGACCTACGCGAAGGCCGGCGCAGTCGCCTGCGGCTCTCTGCGCCGGCCTTGTCCCTGCGTCGTTTCAGGATCAAGCGCCGTCGACCACGAATGTCTGCTCAGCCTTCGGCGAGCTTGTCGAGGTACCGCTCGGCATCCAGGGCCGCGCGGCAGCCGGTGCCGGCCGAGGTCACGGCCTGACGGTAGACATGATCCATCACGTCGCCGGCCGCGAACACGCCTTCGACGCTGGTCGCCGTGGAGTCGGCACCGGAACCGGCCTTGACCTGGATGTAGCCGTTCTCCATGTCGAGCTGGCCTTCGAAGATGCCGGTGTTCGGACGATGTCCGATCGCGACGAACACGCCGGCCAGCGGCACGTCCCGGGTCACGCCGGTCTGCGCGTGCCTGATGCGCATGCCGGTGACGCCGGTATCGTCGCCGAGCACTTCATCGAGCTCGTGATTCCACTCGATCGCAGCCTTGCCTTCCTCGACGCGCTTGGCGAGCTTGTCGTGCAGGATCTTCTCGCCGCGGAACTTGTCGCGACGGTGTACCACCGTGACCTTCTTGGCGATGTTGGACAGGTACAGCGCTTCCTCGACGGCGGTGTTGCCGCCACCGATCACGGCGACTTCCTGGTTCTTGTAGAAGAAGCCGTCGCAGGTCGCGCAGGCCGAGACGCCCTTGCCCTTGTAGGCTTCCTCCGACGGCAGGCCCAGGTACATCGCCGAGGCGCCGGTGGCGATGATCAGCGCATCGCAGGTGTAGCTGCCCTGGTCACCGACCAGCGTGAACGGACGGACCTTCACATTCACTTCATGGATATGGTCGTAGATCATCTGCGTGTTGAAGCGCTCCGCGTGCAGCCGCATGCGCTCCATCAGGTCGGGGCCGAGCAGGCCCTCGACGTCGCCGGGCCAATTGTCCACGTCGGTCGTCGTCATCAACTGCCCGCCCTGCTCCAGGCCAGTGATCAGCGCCGGATTCAGGTTGGCGCGCGCCGCATAGACTGCGGCAGTGTAGCCAGCCGGGCCCGAGCCGAGAATGATGAGGCGATGGTGTTGGCTTGTGCTCATTTTTGATTTCCATCAGACCGTAAGATCCCGCCCTCCGCGAACCGGAGGGCGGGCGTTGAGGCGACCGTGCAGATTTACAGCGACTCGCCGTGCTGCGCGAGGTATTCGGCCACGCCGGCGGTGTCCGCCTTCATCCCGCTCTGGCCCTTCTGCCAGCCAGCCGGACAGACTTCGCCATGCTCCTCGTGGAATTGCAGCGCATCGACCACGCGCAGCATATCGTCGACGTTGCGGCCCAGCGGCAGGTTGTTGACGGTCTGGTGCTGAACGATGCCTTCCTTGTCGATCAGGAACGAGGCGCGGAACGCGACGCCGGCGCCCGGGGCCTCGATGCCGTAGGCCTGAGCGATCTCGTGGGTCACATCGGCCACCATCGGGAATCCGACTTCGCCGATGCCGCCCTTGTTGATCGGCGTCTGGCGCCAGGCGAAATGGGTGAACTGCGAATCGATCGACACGCCGACGAGCTGCACGCCGCGTTCTTCGAAGGCCTTGCGGCGATGCTCGTGCGCGATGATTTCGGACGGGCAGACGAAGGTGAAGTCCAGCGGCCAGAAGAACAGCACGACATATTGGCCACGCAGTTCGGACAGTTTGAAGCTCTCGGTGATCGAGCCGTCGCCGAGTACGGCCGCGGCAGTGAAATCAGGGGCGGTACGCCCAACCAGTACGCTCATGCTTGATGCTCCTTGATGGTTTCAGCGGTCCGGATGCAGTCTGGTCGCATCAGGACGCCGAAGGATAGAAAAACCCGAATAATAGGTCAATGCAAACATTCGAATGAAATCAATAGAATTAATTAATTGACCGTGACGTCATGGTATCGTCGCTGAGGACTTGACGATGGGGTTTGCAATGCGGTTCTTCAAGTACGTCGGTGTCTGCGCGATCTTCGTGATCATGTCGAATGCCCCGATCGAGGCGGCCGCCGCCGGACCGCCCGAGCCGAGGGTGCCCGACGGTTTCAGTATCGAGACCTTTTATGACGATGTACCGGGTGCCCGCGCGCTCGCCCGGGGCGACGACGGAACGATCTACGTCTCCACCCGTGAAGTCGGATCGATCTACGCGCTGAGCGACGAAGATGGTGATGGCACGCCCGACCGACGCCGCGTGCTCGCGCAGGAGCTGAACCAACCCACTGGCATCGCCTGGCACGACGGCGATCTGTACGTGGCGGAAATCGACCACATCTGGCGCTATCCGGACATCGCCAAGCATCTCGATGCGCCGCAGCGCGAATCGGTGCGTGATGACCTTCCGGACGCCACTCACCATGGCTGGCGCTACATCGCGTTCGGACCGGACGGCAAGCTCTACGTGGCGATCGGTGCACCCTGCAACATCTGCGAACCGGGCGACTTCGTCCGGGATGGCCGCAGCCTGCAATTCGGCTCGATCACGCGCATGAATCCGGACGGCTCGGAGTGGGAAGTCTACGCGCGCGGCATCCGCAATTCGGTGGGCTTCACGTGGGACGACGAGGGTGAACTCTGGTTCACCGACAACGGCAGGGACTGGCTCGGGGACAATCTGCCGCCGGGCGAACTCAATCACGCGAGCGGTCCGGGTGAACACTTCGGCTATCCGTACTGTCACGGCGGTACCGTGCCGGACCCGGAATTCGGAAAGGGCAGGGACTGTGACGAATTTGTGGCGCCGGCGCAGGCGCTGGGGCCGCATGTGGCGCCGCTGGGCGTGAAGTTCTACACCGGCAACCAGTTCCCCGCAGCCATGCGCGGGCAGCTGTTCATTGCCGAGCATGGATCCTGGAATCGCTCGAAGCGTATCGGCTACCGCGTGACGCGTGTCAGGCTCGATGACGACAGCCAAGGCGTCGAGTACGCACCGTTCATCACCGGCTGGCTGGATGGCGAGCGAGTACGCGGCCGACCGGTTGATCTGCTGGTGCAGCCGGACGGTTCGATGCTGGTTTCGGACGATGCGCAGGGGCGGATCTACCGGGTCCGGTATACCGGCGAGTAATGCCAGCTCGACGCCGGTTCGGGTTCCGTGCGAGCGTGACCTTGCGTCGAACATCCCATTCAGGCAAGTCGTTCATAATGACGACTTCAGACCTTTTGTCCTTACAGTCCCGCCGCTGCGGGCTTACATGTGCCGTCAATGACCAAAGAAAAATCCCTGATCCGTCGCGTCTTCGGATTCATCTGGGGCGCCGTCGTTCTGGTGTATCGGGCGATCGTGGTGATCAGCCTGCTGCTGTCCGTTTTTATCCTCTACATGATGTTCGCCGGTGGGCAGCCGCCAGCCATCGAAGACAACATCGCGCTGGTCGTGGCCCCGGCCGGCACCCTGGTCGACGCCAGCGATCAGGATCCGGCGCAGCGCTTCTTCGAGGAACTCAGCGGGGAAGGCCCGTCGCAGACCCAGGTCGGCGATCTGGTCGAGGCGATCGATCGCGCGGCCGAGGATGATCGCATCAGCATGATCGCGCTGAAGCTGGATGAAATGACGGCCGCGGGCATGGCGCAGGTCGAGGAGGTCGGCATGGCGCTGGACCGTTTCAAGGCCAGCGGCAAGCCGGTCACGGTCTACGGCCAGTTCTTCGGTCAATCGCAGTATCTGCTGGCTTCCCACGCCAGCGATATTTCTCTGGACCCGATGGGTTCGGTGCTGATCGAAGGGTTCTCCAGCTACGGCTATTTCTTCAAGGACGGACTCGACAAGCTCGGGCTCAATGTCCATGTGTTCCGGGTGGGCGAGTACAAGTCGGCGGTCGAGCCGTTCCTGCGCAACGACATGTCGGAGGCGGCCAAGACGGCGAATCGCGACTGGCTGGGTGATCTCTGGAGCGTCTATGGTGATGAGATCGCCGCGCAGCGTGGTCCCGACGCCCAGCCGGTGACGAACTACGTACAGAGCCTGGCCGACGAGATGGAACGCAGCGGGGGCGATTCGGCCAGCGTTGCGCTGGATGCCGGCTTGGTCACGCGCCTGGAAACACTCGGCGAATACCGTGCCCGTATGGGCCAGACCGTGGGCATCGACGAGGAAGGACATGGCAGCTTCCGTCAGGTGCGCGACCTGGCCTATCTGAAGTCGGTGCGTCATCACCAGCCGAGCACCGCTGCGCGCAAGGTTGCCGTGGTCACGGTGCAGGGCGCCATCGTCGATGGATTCGGTGAGCCCGGACAGGCCGGCGGCGACCTGATCGCCAGTCTGCTCGATGAGGCCCGCCGCGACGACGAGGTTGATGCCATAGTCCTGCGTGTCGATTCACCCGGCGGCAGCGTGACCGCGTCCGAGCGCATCCGTCGCGCCGTGATCGCGCTGCGTGACGATGGCAAGCCGGTGGTGGCCTCGATGTCCTCGGTGGCCGCGTCCGGCGGCTACTGGGTGTCGATGTCGACTGACAAGATCTACGCCTATCCCAGCACCGTCACCGGCTCGATCGGTATCTTCGGCCTGTTGCTGACTACCGAGGACACGTTCTCGAAGCTCGGCATCAGTGTCGACGGCGTCGGCACCACCTCCTTGGCCGGTGCGTTCCGCGGCGACCGTCCGCTGTCGCCCGATGTCTCGCGCATCATCCAGGCGAGCATCGAACACGGCTACCAGACCTTCATCAATGGCGTCGCCCAGGGGCGCGACATGCCGGCGGAACGTGTCGAGGAGATCGCGCGCGGTCGCGTCTGGAGCGGCCTGGACGCCCAGGAACTGGGCCTGGTCGATGCGCTCGGCAGCTTCGACGACGCGGTGCAGGCCGCTGCGGAACTGGCGGGTCTGAGCGAAGGGGAGTATCAGATCGACCGGCGCGAACCCGACTGGGGTTTCCCGGCAAATCTGCTGCAGCAACTGCGTCCGCGCCTGAGCCTGTCGATGCTGCCTGGCCTCGGCTCGGCACTGGAGAAGATGGCCGCGCAACTGGACTGGAGCCGGCGGCTGGCCTGGGTCAACGATCCGCAGCACCAGTACGCCTACTGCTTCTGCGATACCCGCGACGCGATGCGCTGACATGGATACGCTGGTCGTCGATGGAATGCGCATTTGCTATACGGCTGCGGGCTCCGGTCCACCGCTGTTGCTGATTCATGGCCTCGGCGCCAATCGCAGCGACTGGGATTCGCAGATTCCGGAGTTCTCCAAGCACTACCGGGTGATCGCCCCGGATCTTCCGGGCTACGGCGACAGTGCCAAACCCTTGCGCCTGTACTCGGTGCCGTATTTCGCGCAGCTGATGTGGCAGCTGTGTGATCGTCTGGGCCTGGAACAGATCAGCATCGTCGGGCACTCCATGGGCGGCGCCACGGCGTTGCAGATGGCCGTGGATGCGCCTGATCGGGTCGAGCGCATGGTCATCGCCAACAGTGTTCCGACCTTCACGCCGCGCAATTTCGAGGAGTATCGGGAATTCGCGCTGCGCATGGGGCTGATGACGGTGTTCGGGCCGCGTCTGCTCGCCACGTTCATGTCGCGCCGGATGTTTCCGCGCGCCGACCAGACCGCGCAGCGCGAACGTTCGATCGCACGCAGCAAGCACAATCACCGCCATACCTATCTGGTGAGCCTGCTGGCGCTGGCGCGCTGGTCGGTACGCGCGGACCTGCCCAAGCTGCGGATTCCGACGCTGGTGATCGCCGCCGAGCAGGACTACTTTCCGTTCGAAGACGTCCAGCAGTTTGCCTCCGAGCTTCCGTTGGGCGAGCTTCAGGCGTTCCCCGGCACCCGGCACGGTCTGCCGATGGAAGTACCGGAAGCGTTCAACGAGTCGGTGCTGGGATTCCTGTTGCGCGAGCCGGCCCCCGCCGTCAGGCGTCGGCGACGCAAGGCGGCTGTCGAGACTACCTGAGGGCGATGCGCAGAGCGGCGTTGATGTCCGGTAGCGCGGCGCCCGGCGCCAGCAGACGCATCGACAGGTCCACGGCCTGCACATGCTTGGTCAGGCCGCCGATCGAAATCCGGTCCACGCCGGTATCGGCGATCGAGCGCACATTGTTGAGGCTGATGCCGCCGGAGGCTTCCAGCACGCTGTCGCCACGGTTGTAGCGGCGAAAATCGCGTCCCATGTTGACTGCCTTGGCGAGGATATGGGTCGGAAAATCATCCAGCAGCAGCAGGTCCACGCGTTCTTCCAGTGCGGCCTGGACCTCGCTCAGGTTCTCGGCCTCGCACATCAGCGGCACACCCGCATTCAGTGCACGCGCTGCGCGAATTGCTTCCTTGATGCCGCCGGCCGCGACAACGTGGTTTTCCTTGATCAGGATGCCGTCGTAGAGGCCGAAGCGATGATTGTCGCCGCCGCCTGCCGATACGGCATGCTTCTGCGCCGAGCGCAGACCCGGCAGCGTCTTGCGAGTATCGACGATGCGCGCCTGAGTGCCTCGAATCCGCTCCACAAAACGGCGGACCACCGTGGCCGTGCCCGACAGCGTCTGCAGGAAGTTCAGACCGGTGCGTTCGCCGGTCAGGATCGAGCGGGCGGGACCGCGCAGGACACACAGGCGACCATCCGCGCGGATGCTGGCGCCATCCTCGACGTCCCAGGCGATCTCGACGCGCGGGTCGATCTGGCGGAACACCTCGTCGAACCACGGGCGTCCGCAGAACACGGCACTTTCTCTGGCGACCACGTAGCCCACTGCCGTCGCATCCACAGCGATCAGTTTGGCGGTCACATCACCGCTGCCCACGTCCTCGGCGAGTGCGCGCGTAACGAGGGCGGTGACATCTTTCTGTACTTCATCCGGCAAGCTGTTTTGCCCCATCTATCGGTCCTGTGGGCCATTTTCAAGCGTCAACCGCGATTCACGGTGGTGTCATATGGTACGTCGCGCCGTGGCGCGCGGCGAATGCGGCGCGCGCCACCTTCAGCTCAGGGCGACAGCAGCAATTCCAGCAGCGCCTTCTGGGCATGCATCCGGTTCTCGGCTTCGGCCCAGACCACGCTCTGCGGGCCGTCGATGACCTCGGCGGTGACTTCCTCACCACGATGCGCCGGCAGGCAGTGCATGAACAGGGCGTCCGCCTTCGCCAGCTTCATCAGCGCCCCGTTCACCTGATAACCGTCGAAGGCCGACAGCCGATCGGCCTGCTCGTCTTCCTGGCCCATGCTGGCCCAGACGTCAGTGACGATCAGATCGGCGTCGCGCGCGGCAACAGCAGGGTCCTCGTCGATTTCGGCGTGGCTGCCGGCGAAGGCCAGCCAGTCCGGGTCCGGTTCGAAACCCTTGGGGCAGGCTACGGCGAGCTGGAAGTCGAACAGGCGTGCCGCTTCCAGAAACGAATTGCAGACATTGTTGCCATCACCGATCCAGGCCACGCGCCGTCCCGCGATCGGCCCGCGCAGTTCGACGAAGGTCTGGATATCGGCCAGCAGCTGGCAGGGGTGAGTCCTGTCGGTGAGGCCATTGATGACCGGAACGCGCGAATGCTGCGCGATCTCCTCAAGCTCCGCCTGGGAATCGTTACGCACCATGATTCCGTCGCACATCGACGACAGCACGCGGGCGGTGTCGGCCAGCGGTTCGCCGCGGCCGAGCTGCGTGTCGCGCGGCGACAGAAACAGCGCGTGGCCGCCCAGTTGCAACATCGCCACCTCGAACGAAACGCGCGTTCGGGTCGAGCTTTTCTGGAAAACCATCGCCAGACAGCGGCCGGCCAAAGGCCGCGCATGCTCGTGGCGCGTGGCCTTGAGCACGATGGCCCGGTCAATCAATGCGTGCAGTTCGGACGCTGCGAGGTCCGAAAGAAGTCGAAAATGACGCGTCACGGTGTGAGTCCCCGAAAAGTTCCGCCGTGACGCAGCACGGCGCAACCAGGCCACAGCCCGAAAGCAAAAGGCCGCCTCGCGGCGGCCCTGAGCTTCAAGCCTTGTTCAGCAGACAGCTTACCCGAGATTCTGCTCCACGAAATCCCAGTTCACCAGCGCCCAGAAGTGCTCCAGATAGGTCGGGCGCGCGTTGCGATAGTCAATGTAGTAGGCGTGTTCCCAGACATCGCAGGTCAGCAGCGCGGTCTTGCCCTCGGTCATCGGTGTGCCGGCATTGGCGGTGCTCATGATTTCGAGCGAACCGTCGCTGTTCTTGACCAGCCAGGCCCAGCCCGAGCCGAAGGTACCGGCGGCCACGTCGGAAAACTTTTTCTTGAAGTCTTCGATACCGCCGAAATTCTGGATCAGCGCGTCGGCCAGCGCCTTGCCCGGCTCACCGGAATTCGGCGTCAGGCAGTTCCAGAAAAACGAGTGATTCCAGACCTGAGCAACCTGGTTGAACAGCTTGCCGGACGACTTCATGATGATGTCTTCCAGCGCCATGCTTTCGTATTCGGTACCAGGAATGATCTCATTGGCAGTATCGAGATATTTCTTGTGATGCTTGCCGTAGTGAAAGTCGAGCGTCTCGGCCGACATATGTGGCGCGAGTGCATCGCGGGGGTACGGCAGCTCGGGCAACGTCAGGGCCATATCATTTCCTCTTGGTTGGCTGGGGCCGGCGCGGGGTACGCGGCCTTGCTTTGGGGGTCGCCAGTGGCAACTGCCGAAAACCTTAGGCCACGACCATGACATTTTCAAGCGAATTCGCGATTGATCGCCAAGTCGCCGAGCGCCTGCCAATGCGTTGACAGACGGGCGTTCAGCGGGTGTTCGGTTGCCCCCACGAGGCCCAGTTTGGCGGCGGATTCGGAATTGACGGGGCAAACGCCTATAATCAGCGGCCGCAATAGCCCACGTGCCCTAGAGGTGGCCTATGGACGCGCTCGAGCGCATTGAAAAGCAGGTTTCCGAAAATCCCATCATCGTCTACATGAAGGGCAGTCCGGATTTTCCCCAGTGTGGATTCTCCGCACGAGTTGTGCAGGTTCTGAAGTCCTGCGGGGTGGAGTTCGCCTACGTCAATATTTATGAAGACGAGGAGATTTACCGCGCGCTTCCGAAATATGCGAATTGGCCGACATTTCCGCAATTGTTCGTCAAGGGCGAACTGGTCGGCGGCTGCGACATCACGCTGGATCTCAACGAGTCCGGCGAGTTGAAGAAGATGCTGGAGGAGGCCGCAGGCCTCAAAGCCTGATGCCCTGAGAGCAAGTGCATGAGATGTACCAGAGCGGCGGCCTGTTTGCGGACAGGCCGCCTTTTTTTTCTGAAATAGAGCGCGCCCCAAGCCACGCCCTGGCCGAGGTCGTTGATCAGCGTACGCAGCGCGGCCACCCGTTTCGTCGCTGACAGCGCCCTGGGCCAGTCCCTCGACCGATTCGATGGTGTTGTCGGCAGATATTCGCCGGCCTCGCGCAGCGCGGTCGCAAAGTTCACCACGGCGGCCCCTCGGCAGTCGGTGTCGCGACATACGCGGCGCCACCGGCCGGCAGCCGGCCGCCGCCGTGCGAGACCGTGGCCATCAGCGCGCCGTCGACCGCCCGAGCCTGCGCGCGCCGCGAAGGCTTCGCCAGCGAGGTGCCCATCAATTCGGCGGACGCACGGAACGCTTCAGGGGGGCACCGATCGGTGGTTGGTCTGCCTGCGTGAATGTCCGGTTCTGCGAGGGGCAGGGTATACAATAGCCATCTGCGCATCACGCCAGGCCGATCCCGAATCCGCAAGGAGATAAAGACGATGGCTCGACACGTTCGATACCCTGAAGCCGGCGAAAAAGTTCGCATCGACAATGGCAAGCTACTGGTGCCGAGCCAGCCGATCATTGGCTACGTCGAAGGTGACGGTATCGGCCCGGACATCACCCGGGCCTGTCTGCGGGTCTGGGACGCGGCGGTCGAAAAAGCGTACGGCGGCGAACGCAGGATCCACTGGTGCGAAGTGTTTCTCGGTGAAAAGGCGGCCGGGCTCTACGATGGCGACTACTGTCCCGCCGAAACGCTGGAGGCGCTCAGCGACCTCGTCATTTCGATCAAGGGGCCGCTGACCACGCCGGTCGGCGGCGGCTTTCGCTCGCTCAACGTCGCGTTGCGTCAGGATCTGGACCTGTACGCCTGCGTGCGCCCGGTCCGCCACTATGCCGGGGTGCCGAGTCCGCTGAAGGCTCCCGGCAAAGTTGACGTGGTGATCTTTCGTGAGAACACCGAAGACGTCTATGCCGGCATCGAATACAAGGCCGGCACGCCCGAAAACCTCAAGCTCGCCAAATTCCTGCGCGAAGAGCTGAACGCCAAGTTCTTCAATGACGCGGGCCTGGGCGTCAAGCCGATTTCGGAATTCGGTTCCAAGCGCTTGGTGCGCAAGGCCATCCAGTACGCGATCGACAATGGACGCGAATCGGTGACCCTGGTGCACAAGGGCAACATCATGAAGTTCACCGAAGGCGCGTTCCGCAGCTGGGGTTACGAGGTGGCGCGCGAGGAGTTCGGCGAGGTCACCATCACCGAGGAACAGCTCTACGGCGAGTTCAAGGGCAAGGTTCCAGACGGACGGATCGTCATCAAGGACCGTATCGCCGACATCATGTTCCAGATGATGCTGCTGCGTCCTGAGGAGTTCGACGTGCTCGCCACGATGAACCTCAACGGGGATTTTCTCTCCGACGCGATCGCGGCCGAGGTCGGCGGCGTCGGCATCGCGCCGGGCGCCAACATGGCCGACCACGTGGCGGTGTTCGAAGCAACGCACGGCACCGCGCCCAAGTACGCCAACCTCAACAAGGTCAACCCGGGGTCGCTGCTGTTTTCGGGCGTGATGATGCTGGAGTATATGGGGTGGCAGGAAGCCGCGGACCTGATCACCCTGGCCTATCCGGAAGTGGTCACCGACGGCATCGTCACCTATGATTTCGCTCGCCAGATCGACGGCGCCACTGAAGTCGGCACCTCACAGTTCGCCGACGCGCTGATCGAACGCCTTCAGGGCGGTATCGACCTGGATGCGAAGCGGCGCGCGCAGCAGGAACAGTTGATGAAGGAGCGCAAGCAGCGCGAAATCCGCCGTCTGCTGCAGCCCATGGAAGAGCTGGTCGCGACCGGCAAAGTCCCCACCTCGGTGCGCGACCTGATGGCGCGCTCCCTGATCACCGTGACCGACGAGGAAAACGTGGAGACCGCGATGCACGTGATGGCGGACGCGGGAGTCTCCAGCGTGGTGGTGGAGCCGGACGCGAATGGCGCCTGGGGTATCCTCACCAAGCGCGACATCGTCACCAAAATCGTCAATGGCGACCGGAATCCGGCGACCACCAAGGTCGGTGAGATCGCGACGAGGCCTGTGGTCTCGGTCGCGGCCGAAGCCTCTGTTCGGGAGGCGGCCAGCCTGCTGTCGAGGCGGAATTTCTCACGTCTGACAATCGAGGAAGGCGGGCGTGTGATCGGCATGATTACCGAAGACGATATCTTCTCCACGGTGGAGCGCTTCGGCTGGTCCGAGTGAGCGGTGTCGACACCGGGCGGCCAGCTCGGGCGCGCAAAACAAGAATATTCTCGTACTCAGGAGTATCAGATGGCCTTGCCCAAGATTCTGGAAGGCCGGCTCAGCCTGCCGGTGGTATGTTCGCCGATGTTCATCGTCTCCAACCCGGACCTGGTGATCGCGCAGTGCAAGGCCGGCGTCGTCGGTTCATTTCCGTCACTCAACGCACGCCCCGCCGCGATGTTCGAGCAGTGGCTGCAACGCATCGGCGCCGAGCTCGAGGCGCACAGTCAGGCACATCCGGAGCAGCCCACCGCGCCGTTCGCCGTCAACCTGATCGTGCATCGGTCCAACGACCGTCTGCTGCATGATCTCGAGCTATGTGTGAAGTACAAGGTGCCGATCGTCATCACCTCGCTCGGTGCGCGCAGTGACGTCAACGAGGCGATTCACAGTTACGGCGGCATCGTGCTGCACGACATCATCAATGACCGTTTCGCGCGCAAGGCGATCGAGAAGGGGGCCGATGGCCTGATTGCCGTCGCTGCCGGCGCCGGTGGGCACGCGGGAACGACTTCGCCATTCGCGCTGGTGCAGGAAATTCGCGAATGGTTCGACGGTCCGCTGCTGCTGTCCGGTTGCATTGCCAACGGCCGTTCCGTGCTGGCGGCGCAGGCCATGGGGGCCGATCTGGCCTATATCGGATCGGCCTTCATCGCGACCGACGAGGCCAACGCGATCGGCGACTACAAGCAGATGGTGGTCGATAGCCACGCAGCGGACATCGTCTACACGAGCCAATTCAGCGGAGTGAACGGCAACTACCTGAAACCTTCGATCGCCCGCGCCGGGATGGACCCGGATAACCTGGCCGATGGTGACGCCAGCGCAATGGACTTCGGTACAGCCGAAGTGAGCGACGGTACGGTCGGCCCCAAGGCCTGGAAGGACATCTGGGGTTGTGGGCAGGGGATTGGAGCGATCAAGGCGATCGAGTCCGTCGGCCAGCGGGTGGAACGCCTGCTATGCGAGTACCAGGCTGCGCGCCGGGCGCTTTGCGGCTGAGCGCGTTCGGGGCTCGGCTGAACGAGGCGTCGCGAGCAGCCAGCTGCCCGGCAGCACAGCGCACAGCGTCATGGCCAGCTGCAAGGTGCCGATGCCGGCCAGTCGGATCGTACCGATCTGGGATTTTAGCGTGAATCACGCACTGCGTGATGCCGAATTCACCCGCTTTTATGAAAAATTCGGGCCAGAGATTCCGTGGTGCGTCGCAGGTTTGGATGGCTGATCTGTACCCAGAATGCAAAGTTGGCGCCCCGGGTAGGAATCGAACCTACGACCCTCTTCTTAGGAGGAAGATGCTCTATCCACTGAGCTACCGAGGCGCAGATCATTGCATCTGCCGGAGCAACCGCAATTCCTTGAGGACTGCGGCGAACTGGACCTCCAGCGACGCATTGTCGGCCGACTGAAGGGCTAGCCGGTGCATTTTAAGCGCAATCTGTTCGACACGCAGCTGTGTGTACCGCTTCAACAGCGGTCCTCTCGGTACTGGCCAATCAGCTCAGGCGTAAGGACGGCGAGCGGGATGTTCCCCATTTCGCGGTTCAGGGGGCCGGCGCAGCTCTTGGCGGCACCGGGCGAACCAAGGCTTGGCGCGACCTCTGCCATGTAACGATCAATGATCACGCCAAGTGTCGCCTTCATTCGAGCGCTCCTCACCGGACAGGTCAGCGCCGAGTTCAATGAGACGTTCCTGCTCCGCTACCCAGCGCTGTCCAGCGTTTCTAGTAGTTAGATTCGCTAAAACATTTACGCAAATGCCTTTTGGTGTGATCATTTGCATCCAGGCACATGGGTACCTGGAGGGTGTGATGGCACGCAAGACAAGTCGAGCGGCATTGCGAATGTCCGATGAGGAGCGCAGGGAGCTGGAGCGTTTGGCACAGTCGCGCACCGCGGCGCGACGAGAAGTGGAACGGGCGGGGATCTTGTTGGCCTATGCCGACGGCCGAGGGATCACCGAGATCGAGCGGTCCCTGCACGTCAGTCGTCCGACGATCTACAAATGCGTGGACAAGGCGCTCGCAGCGGGCGTCGCGTCGGGACTCAAGGACCGTTATCACCGTCCGCGCGAGGCGGTCATTACGGAGAATGCCAAGGCCTGGGTGACCCATCTAGATTGCCGCAAGCCGGTGGAATTGGGCTTGGCCGCAGAACTGTGGACGTTGAGCGAGTTGGCGCGTTACACGCGCGAGCATGCGCCAGCGGCGGGACACGCGTGCTTGGCGCAGGCGGGCAAGGCAACGATCTGGAGAATCCTCAACGCGCAGGTGGTCAAGCCGCATCGCATCCGGTACTACCTGGAGCAACGGGATCCGGCGTTCGAAGAAAAGATGCGCGAGGTTCTCTTGGTGTATCAGGACGTGGCGCTGCAGAACGCGCAGGCTGCTGGCCCGAGCCCACCGGCGGTGATCACCGTGAGTCTGGACGAAAAGCCCGGAGTACAGGCCATTGAGAACACGGCGCCCGATCTGCCGCCCAAGCCGCGAGCCTACGCGGCGTGGAGCCGAGACCACGAGTACGTCCGTCATGGGACGCTGTCGATCCTGGCCGCTCTGGATCTGCATGACGGCCACATCATCGCGCAGGTCCATCCGCGCCATCGCTCTCGCGAGCACATCTGTCTGCTCAAGGAGCTCGATGCCTACTACCCGGCTGCGTGCACGATCCGCGTGATTCTGGACAATCACTCGTCGCACATCTCGAAGGAGACCATGGCCTATCTGGCCACGCGTCCCGGCCGCTTTGTCTATGTGCATACGCCCAAGCATGGCTCGTGGCTCAACCTGATCGAGATGAGCTTCTCGAAAATGGCGCGCAGCTTCCTGCGTCGCATCCGCGTGCGCTCGCGCGACGAACTCAAGGAGCGCATCCTCAAGGGCATTGCCGAAATGAACGCAGCGCCAACCGTGATGCGCTGGAAGAAGTTCGACCTCGGGCTGACGTAATTGTCAACGTATTAGTGAATCGAAATACTAGGTCTTGAAGGAGCACGTGACCCTGCGGCCATCGGGCAGAGTGATGCGAAAGTCGTGGCGCACTTGCTTGAGGGCCCGCTCGCGTCTATCGGGCTCTTGTGCAGTTGTATGAGGTAGAAAAGGGATAGCCGCCCGACGCAAGTCCTTGTAAAACGAAGGTCGTCTAAGCTTTCGAGTACAGGGAACAAATGAGAGCGACTATCCCAGCGGGGATTGTTGGGCTGCGTGGCCAAGTGGTCAATGCGGTGACCGTGGAAAGTGACGGTGTGATCGGCGTGTCGTGCCGGCGCGATGGGCGGTTCGCGCCGGTCGATGCGGTGACGGGCCATCGAGGTCGACCGAATCGCTGGCGGCATCGGCGGGTGTGGGACGTGCCGATGTTCGGCCGTCGGGTGGCGCTGGACATTGAGTACCTGGAGATTGTCATCGGCGCCCGCGACCGGCGCGTGGAGCGTCTGGACTTCGTCGAAGCCGGCGCCCGGTACACCCGGCGGCTGGCGGAGCTGGTGAGCGCACTGTGTCGTCACCTGCCGATCAGTGCGGTGTCCCGCTGGACGGGACTGGCGTGGCGGACCGTCAAGGACATGGACCGCGCGCATCTGAAAGCCACGCTGCCGGTGCTGCATCCTCGGGACATTGTCGGCGTGCGTCTGCTGGGCGTCGACGAAGTGGCCCGCGCCAAGGGACATGACTACGTCACCGTGGTCTATGACCTTGAATCCGGCGCCTTGCTGTGGGTCGGCGACGGGCGCACCGCTGACACCTTGAGCCAGTTCCTCGCCGAATTGTCCGAAGACACCGCCGCTGGCGGAGCGAGGAATGGCGAGGAGAGAGTGGAATGTGGCCGGGAACGGCCAATTCGGGCGGCAGGCGAAGTCCGCAGGCTTCCGCAGGAACCCCCAACAACACGCGGGAACCGGCGCAAACAGGCAAAAAAAGCCCCAACTGATAACAGTTGGGGCTCCAGTATTGGTGGAGGCGGCGGGAATCGAACCCGCGTCCGACAATCTTCCACCCTCGGCTCTACATGCTTAGCTCAGTCCTTGATTGTCGGCACCGACTACCCGACGAGCAGGGAACGACGGCGCTTAGCTCCTTAGGGTTTTAGTGGATCGGCCAAGAGCGGACGTCACCACGATCTGATCTGAGTCGACGCCTGGGTCCGGTGGGATCAGCACCAGCCGGTCAGACGCTCACCGCTATTTAGGCAGCGAGGGCGTAGTTGGAGTCGTTCGCAACTAGCTTAGGTTACGGAAAAGTTTTACGAGGATTACCGTACCTCGGCATGCACCTTGGATTTCGTGATCACCGTCGAGCCCAGATCGCCCCCAAGTACGTTCTAAGACTACCACATGACAGCATAGGTTCCCTGAATGTCCGGCTTCTCAGCCGCGCCCGGGCAGTATCGTGGCGCTCGCGCCGGGCGTGGTTTCCGGATAGTCCAGGGTGTAGTGCAGGCCGCGTGATTCGGTGCGCGACAGCGCGGAGCGCACGATCAGATCGGCGACCACGAGCAGGTTGCGCAGTTCCAGTAGATTCGGGCTGATGTGGTAGTTGCCGTAGTACTCCTCGACCTCGCCACGCAGCAGGTCGACCCTGCGCAGGGCGCGCTGCAGGCGCTTGTTGCTGCGCACGATGCCGACGTAGTCCCACATGAAGCGGCGGATTTCCTGCCAGTTGTGCGCCACCACCACATCCTCGTCGGAATCGGTGACTTGCGAGTCGTCCCAGGGATGCAGTGATTCGGGCCAGCCTTGGGCGGGCAGGCGTTCGTGAATATCGGCCGCAGCTGCTTCGGCGAACGCCAGGCATTCGAGCAGTGAATTGGAGGCCATGCGATTGGCGCCGTGCAGGCCGGTGCAGGCGACTTCACCAATGGCGTAGAGGCCGTCGATATCGGTGCGCGCCCGCAGGTCGGTCAGTACGCCGCCGCAGGTGTAGTGTGCGGCCGGGACGACCGGGATCCATTCGGTGGTGATGTCGATGCCCAGTTCCAGGCAGTGTGCATGAATCGAAGGGAAGTGGCTGCGAATGAATTCGGCGGGGCGGTGAGTGATGTCCAGGTAGACGTGGTCGGCACCGAGCCGCTTCATTTCGTGGTCGATCGCGCGCGCCACGATATCGCGCGGAGCGAGTTCGGCGCGTGCGTCGAATTCGTCCATGAAGCGGCTGCCGTCCGGGCGGCGCAGTACCGCGCCTTCGCCGCGCAAGGCCTCGGAAATCAGGAACGACCTTGATTCTTCGTGGAACAGGATCGTGGGGTGGAATTGCATGAATTCCATGTTGCTGATGCGGCAGCCGGCCCGCCAGGCCATGGCGATGCCGTCTCCGGAGGCGCCGTTGGGGTTGCTCGAATACAGGTAGACCATGTTGGCGCCACCGGTGGCGAGCGCCACGTCCTTGGCGGCGACGGCCTCGACTTCGCCACGTTCGATGTCGAGCAGATAGGCGCCGAGCACGCGCTGGCCCTGCGCGTCGATGATCAGGTCCACCGCCATGCATTGCTCACGCACATGGATGTTGGGGTGAGCGGCCACCATTGCTGACAGCGTGGTTTCCACGGCGCGGCCCGTGGCATCGGCGGCATGGACCACGCGGCGGTGCGAGTGCCCGCCCTCGCGGGTGAGGTGCAGCCGCGTCTGCGCGGGATCGTCCTCGTCGCGCGTGAAGTCCACACCGCGATTGATCAGCCATTCGATGCTGGCGGGCCCGCGGTCGACGGTGAAGCGAACCGCAGCTTCGTCGCACAGGCCGGCGCCGGCGATGAGGGTGTCCTCGACATGCGACTCCAGCGAGTCGGTTTCGTCGAGAACCGCGGAAATGCCGCCCTGAGCCCACAAAGTGGAGCCGCTTTCCAGTGGTCCCTTGGACGCCAAAGTGACACGATGGCCGAAGTCGGCCAGGCGCAGGGCAAGCGACAGCCCGGCAGCGCCGCTGCCGAGGATCAGGACTTCCGGCGACTCAGGTCTTTGATTCATTTCCGATTCGGGCGCCGCACGCACCGGCTTGTTAAACTCCGCGCGCTTGCGGTCGCCGACGGGTGGATGTGCGGCAAAGCAAGTGTAACGATTCCGACATATGCGCGGGTGCCCGGTCGCGCCGGTCGCCGGGCAATCCTAGATGCGGCGATGCGGCGGCGATGAGCGACGATCAGATCGATCAACAATTGGTGGCGAAAGTGCAGGCGGGCGACAAGCGCGCTTTCGACGTGCTCGTTCGCAAGTATCAGAACAAGGTCATTCAATTGGTCACCCGCCTGGTTGGCGATGCCGATTCCATGGACGTGGCCCAGGAAAGCTTCATCAAGGCCTACCGGGCGATCAACGGTTTTCGCGGACAGTCTGCGTTCTACACCTGGCTCTACCGCATCGCGATCAACACTTCGAAGAATCATCTGGTATCGCGCAATCGTCGTCCCGCGCTGCAGGACATCGATGTTCAGGACGCGGAACTTTACGGGCATACCGAACATCTGAGCGACGTCGATACGCCGGAGGCGCAGTTGCTCACCGAAGAAATCAAGAGCCAGGTGGCCGAATCCATCGCCAAGCTGCCGGCGGATCTGCGTCAGGCGGTCACGCTGCGCGAACTCGAAGGGCTCAGCTACGAGGAGATCGCGGAGGTCATGGACTGCCCGATCGGCACCGTGCGCTCCCGCATTTTCAGGGCGCGGGCGGCGATTGATGCCGCTATCGCACCATTGCTCGATCACGTACCGGAGCGCTCACAGCCATGATTTTCGAGCGGTTATTTTCCGCGTTTGGGGAACTTTCTTTACGTTCCGTGGTTTATGTTGGCAACATGGCGCCACAGTCGGCGCCCCCGGCATTCAGGTAGCAGGTATGTCCGAAGAACTGGTTTCCGCGTTACTGGACGGCGAATGCGACGATCATGAGATCGAACGCGCATTGGCTGCATTCGAACGCGACGAGGCCGCGCGCGCTGGTTTCAGTCGCATGCAATACGTACGGGATGCGTCGCGCGGTGTCGTGGCAGCATTCGATCCTTCGTTTGCCGATCGGGTCATGCTCGCCATCGGTGATGAGATCCCGGATGGCGGACATGGCTTGTCTGGCGGCGTATCTGGCAACGTCGTGCCCTTGCGCCGCCGTCGACCGGTCTGGGTGCAGGCCTCCGGCTTCGCCGTCGCCGCCAGCGTGGTGGCGGCTGTGGTGGTCGGTGTGATGGTCAACGGCCCCGAACTCGGTGAAGTACAGATCGCCAGTCAGAACGACGACAGCTATGTTTCGCCGGTGGCGATGTCTGCGCCAGCGACCGTAGCGCCGGCGACCGTAGCCAACGGCGCCACGGTGCAAACGGTGGCGACGGTGCCGCAGACCTCGCCGGCCATGACGCGTCAGGCCGCGCAGTTGCGCTGGGCCCAGATCGAGGATGCTCAGGCGCGTCAGCTCAACAACTATCTGATCGATTACAGCAATTACCGGTCGGTGCAGGGGGTGGGGGGTACCCTTGGCTACGCCCGGTTTGCCGCGCATACCGCCGACTACCGGTCGCAGGAAGACTGATCCGATGCTGAGGGGACGCCGGTGGGCCGTGGCCTGCTGCCTGTTTGCGTGGTGCGGCCAGGCGGCGATGGCGGCGGAGTCCGATAGCGCTCTGCCGGCCAAGCAGAAGGACGTGAGCGAGGACGTGGCGGCCGATTGGCTGACGCGTATGAGCGAATCGGCACGGCAAGCCAATTATCAGGGCGTGGTCGTCTATCGCAGCGGTGAAGTGCTCGAATCCCTGCATGTGGTCCATGGTTTCGATGGCGGCACGGTGCGGGAACGCCTGGTCTCCATGTCGGGTGAGCCGCGTGAAATCCTGCGTGAGGATGACGAGGTCACCTGCATACTGCCGCGCGAGAAGAAGATCACGGTGGACTTTCGAAGCAAGGCCACGGGTCTGTTCCCCAGCCTGCCGCGCGAAACCATCAATCAACTGCGCGCGTACTACGAATTCAACGTGATCGGCCGCATGCGCATCGCGGATCATCAGTGTCGCGGTGTCCGTATCCAGCCCAAGGATGCCTACCGTTACGGTTATGAATTCTGGGTCGATGAGACCACCGGTGTGCCGCTGAAACTGTCCTTGCTGGACGAAGACGGCCGCGTGCTGGAACAGTTGATGTTCACCGAGGTCACGTTCCCCAAGACCATCGCCGCCGAAGACTTCCAGACCACCCAGGATCTCAGCGGCTTCCAGAAAGTCACGCAACGCGTTTCCGCCAGGCCGCCGAGCGCGGTTGCGGCATGGATCGTCGATCAGGTTCCTCCTGGTTTCCGTCTGATGACGCGCGATCTGCGCCAGATGCGCGGCGATAACGATGTCGTCGAGCACTTGTTGTTCTCGGATGGCTTGTCGGCGGTTTCGATTTACGCGGCGGTCACCTCCTCCTCCGATGGCAAGGCGTTCGAGGGTGTGTCGCATATGGGCGCGGTCAACGCGTTTGGCCGTATGCTCGGCACGCATCATTTGACGGTGGTCGGCGAAGTGCCGCAGGCTACCGTGAAAATGATCGGGGGCGCGGTGCGCGCCGCCCCAGCCGATACGCAAACAGCCTCGCCGTGATCGAAGAGCGCGCCATCGTCTACAAGGTGGCCGACGGCAGAATTCTGGTTCAAGCGATTTCCCCCTCCAACTGTCCGCGCTGCGCGGAAGGACGTGGCTGTGGCGGTGGCGTGTTGGCGCGACTGGTGACGGCGCGGCGTCCCGGGCTGCAGGCCAAGTCGCGCATCGCGAATCTGCGCGAAGGCGAGATGGTCGTGGTTGGCGTGGACGAATCGGTCCTGATCCGAGCTTCGCTGCTGCTTTGGTTGGCGCCGCTGGGTTCGATGATTGCCGCCGGCGCCTTTGCCGACCGCCTGCTCGACGCCGCGGATATACTGGTGGGCGCTTTTGGTATCGTCGGTCTGGTCGCCGGTTTCGTTTGGGTATGCTGGCGGGTCGGGGGGCTCGATTCTGCCCGTTTTCAGCCGATGATCCTGCGGCGCGACGAAAGGGTCGACGTGGTGTGCCCCAGGCTGTCATAAGATCGACCGGGCGGCTCGTGACCACATTGCGTTGCCGACGAAGCCAACAATAACTGTAGGGAGATTCGCGATGTCCGTCGCACCGCGACTGAGCGTCTTGTCCACACTGGCCGCCGGTCTGGTGCTGCTGGTCGGCTGTGCCAAGGACTCCGGCTATCCGAATTTCGTGGACATCGTCGACCGGGCCAGCCCATCGGTCGTCAACATCAGCACGGTCTCGCGCGTCGATGCCGGGATGACGAGAGATATGCCGGAATTCGCGCCGTTGCCGTTCGAGGCGCCGGGCGGCAGCGATGCGCCGATGGAAGACATGGAATCGCTCGGTTCCGGATTCGTATTGTGGTCGGACGGCTACATTGTGACCAATCGCCACGTGGTGCGTGATGCCGACGAGATTATCGTGCGCCTGCTGGACCGGCGACAGTTCGCCGCCTCCGTGGTCGGCATCGACGAGCGCAGCGACATCGCCCTGCTCAAGATCGACGCCCGCGGCCTGCCTGCGGCGCGCATCGGCGACAGCGAACTCCTGCGCGTCGGTGAATGGGTGCTGGCGATCGGTTCGCCGTTCGGTTTCGACCATTCCGTGACCTCCGGCATCGTCTCCGCCAAGGGACGCAATCTGGCCTCGGAGCAGTACGTTCCGTTCATCCAGACCGACGTGGCGATCAATCAGGGCAATTCGGGCGGGCCGCTATTCAATCTCAAGGGTGAGGTCGTCGGCGTCAATTCCCAGATCTACAGCCAGACCGGCGGCTACATGGGGATCTCGTTCGCGATTCCGATCGATGTGGCGCTCAAGGTGGCCGAACAACTGCGGGACCGCGGCCAGGTGCTGCGCGGCTGGCTCGGCGTGGTGGTGCAGCCGATCACGCGTGAACTGGCGCAGTCGTTCGGCATGAACCGCCCCGAAGGCGCACTGGTCGCGCGGGTCATGCCGAACAGCCCGGCTGAACGCGCGGGGCTGCGCACTGGCGACATCATCCTCAATTTCAATGGCCGCGTGCTGCCCAGCTCCGAGGCGCTGCCGCCGCTGGTGGGCAATACCGATCCCGGCGATTTGGTGCCCTTGCAGCTGCTGCGCGACGGCGAGCGCATGGCGGTGAACGTGACGATCGGCGTGCTTGCCGCCGAAGGCAATCAGGACAGTGGAATCGCACCGTCGGCGCCGTCATCCGGGCCGATCGACCGCACCGGTTCGCTGGGCTTGGTGATCGAGCCGCTCACGCCCGAAGATCGTCAGCGCGAGCAGGTGGTGTCGGGCGGCGTTCTCGTGGCCGAGGTAGATGCCGGCCCGGCACGCGATGCCGGCTTGCGGGCGGGTGATGTCATTCTTTCGATTGGCGGGAGCACGGTGGATAGTCCGGCGCGCTTCGATGAGGTCGTGAAAAGACTCGCACCGGGGCAGCAGGCGCCGATTCTGGTGCAGCGTCGTGGAGCGCCGCTGTTCCTTGCGATCAAGGCACCGCCACGGTGAACCCGACGTGGCTGCTGCTTGGACGTCCCGAGTGCCACCTCTGTGAAGCCTTCGAGGCAGAGCTTTCGCAGGCATTCCCGGCCCTGCCGCTGGAGCGCGCCTGCGTCGACGACGACCCGGAATGGCGTTTCGCCTATGGCCGCGAAATTCCGGTGCTGCTCGATCCTCACGGCCAGGCTGTTTGCCGCAGCTTTTTCAACGTTGCCGAAGTCCAGGCGCGCCTCAATGAAATCGATGCCGGAGCCGATTGACGTGCTTCCTTTATACTGTGCGGCCTTTTTCGCCTATCCAGAGAATTGCCCTTCCGGGCCCCCATGAAGCAGGCCAATATCCGCAATTTCTCGATCATCGCCCACATCGATCACGGCAAGTCCACGCTCGCCGACCGCTTCATCCAGCTCTGCAAGGGCTTGACCGAACGCGAGATGCAGGCGC
The DNA here is from genome assembly GCF_031846245.1 of Banduia mediterranea. Taxonomy (NCBI): domain Bacteria; kingdom Pseudomonadati; phylum Pseudomonadota; class Gammaproteobacteria; order Nevskiales; family Algiphilaceae; genus Banduia; species Banduia mediterranea. The sequence goes on from NZ_JAVRIC010000021.1 coordinate 42,581, forward strand.
AGGTGCTCGACAACAATCCGATCGAACGCGAACGCGGCATCACCATCAAGGCGCAGGCCGTGTGTCTGCAGTATCCGGCCGCGGATGGCGAGATCTATCAGCTCAATTTGATCGACACCCCCGGTCACGTCGACTTTTCCTACGAAGTGTCTCGCTCGCTTGCCGCCTGTGAGGGCGCGCTGCTGGTGGTCGATGCCTCACAGGGCGTCGAGGCGCAATCGGTCGCCAACTGCTACACCGCGATCGAGGAGGACGTCGAAATCCTGCCGGTGTTGAACAAGGTCGATCTGCCGGCGGCGGAGCCGGAGCGCGTCGCCAAGGAAATCGAGGACATCATCGGCATCGAGGCGCGCGATGCGATTCACGTGTCCGCCAAGACCGGGCTCAACGTCGGCGATGTGCTTGAGGCGATCGTCAAGAAAATGCCGCCGCCGCGCGGCGATCCCGAAGCCACGCTGCAGGCGCTGATCATCGACTCCTGGTTCGACAACTATCTGGGTGTCGTGTCCTTGGTGCGCGTGGTCAACGGCAGCGTGCGCAAGGGCCAGAAGATTCGCGTGATGGCGACAGGGCGCGACCACGAGGTCTCGGTGCTCGCCAAGAACACGCCCAAGCGCACGCCGCACGACGAGCTGTGCTGCGGCGAAGTCGGCATCGTGGTCTGCGGCATCAAGGACATCGACGGCGCGCCGGTCGGCGATACGCTGACCGACGCGGCGCGCCCCTGCAAGGAACGGCTACCGGGTTTCCGCCAGGTTCAGGCGCGGGTCTTCGCCGGCCTGTTCCCAGTCAGTTCCGATGATTTCGAGGATCTGCGCGAGGCTCTGCAGAAACTGCGCCTTAACGATGCGGCGCTGAACTTCGAACCGGAAAACTCCACTGCGCTCGGCTTCGGTTTCCGCTGCGGCTTCCTCGGCATGCTGCACATGGAGATCGTGCAGGAACGCCTGGAGCGCGAGTACAACCTCAACCTCATCACCACCGCGCCCTCGGTGGTCTATGAGCTGGAAATGGTCGACGGCGAAGTCCGCAAGTTCGAGAATCCGGCCGACCTGCCGGACGCCGGTCACTACAACGACATCCGCGAGCCGATCATCAACGCGCGCATTCTGATGCCGCAGACCTGCGTCGGCCCGGTGATGCAGTTGTGCATGGAAAAGCGCGGCGTGCAGAAGCAGCTGCGCTATCACGGCACCCAGGTACAGATGGAAGTCGAAATGCCGATGGCCGAGGTGGTGCTCGACTTCTTCGACCGGCTCAAGAGCGTGTCGCGCGGTTTTGCCAGCTTCGAATACGAGTTCGTGCGCTTCCAGACGGCCGATCTGGTGCGGCTGGATGTGCTGGTCAATGGCGATTCAGTCGATGCGCTGGCCTGTATCTGCCACCGTAGTATTGTCCAGACCCGGGGGCGCGAACTCACCGAGCGCATGCAGGAAGTGATTCCGCGCCAGATGTTCGACGTGGCGATACAGGCCGCCGTGGGCTCGCGCGTGATTTCGCGCACCACGGTCAAGGCCTTGCGCAAGAACGTGCTCGCCAAGTGCTACGGTGGCGATGTTTCACGCAAGCGCAAGTTGCTGGAGAAGCAGAAGGAGGGCAAGAAGCGCATGAAGCAGGTTGGTAACGTCGAGATACCTCAAGAGGCGTTCCTGGCCGTGCTGGGCGTCGAGCGCAAGGGATCATAGAAACGCTGCACATTGTCATAGGGCCGGGCCAAGAAGCTCGCGGACCGCTGGGCGCACCGGAATGCGCCGGAGAACAACCGCTAAATGAAACAGTTCATCGACGAATTCCATTTTGATTTTGCCGTGCTGCTCACGGTACTGACGCTGTTCACCGGCGCGGTATGGGCGCTCGACAAGTGGCTGCTGGGGCCGCGCCGCCGTGCTGCCCAGGGGCCGGCAGAAGGCGCGATGGACGATGACAAGCCCGGCGCGATCGTGGATTTTTCACGCTCCTTTTTTCCGGTGATCCTGATCGTGCTGTTGCTGCGTTCGTTCGTGGCAGAGCCGTTCCGGATTCCGTCCGGCTCGATGATCCCGACGCTGTTGATCGGCGACTTCATCCTCGTCGACAAGTTCAGCTATGGCCTGCGCATGCCGGTGGGCTACTGGAAGGCGGTTGATTTCGGCGAGCCCAAGCGCGGCGACGTGGTGGTGTTCCGCTATCCGCTCGATCAGAGCAAGGACTTCATCAAGCGTCTGGTGGGCCTGCCGGGCGACCGCATCGAATATCGCAACAAGACGCTCTACATCAATGGCGAACAGCAGGCGCTGGAACCCGATGGCGTCTATCCCACGCCGGGGCACCGTGCCGGTGGCGTCGTCGAGAAGTACACCGAGAATCTGGGCGGCGTGCGCCACCCAATTCTGATCAACCCCTCGGATCCGGCACGGGACGGCTACTGGATCGTGCCGGAAGGCCACTACTTCATGATGGGCGACAACCGCGACGGCAGTGATGATTCGCGTCGCTGGGGCTTCGTTCCGGAGCATAATCTGGTGGGCCACGCATTCTTCATCTGGATGAGCTGGGACGGTGTGAAGAAGCGTCCGGCCTTCGACCGGATCGGAGACGGGGTGAACTGATGCGCAGCAGGGGACTCCACGGACGGCACCAGCAGGGGCTCGGCCTTTGGGGCTGGATCGTGGTTCTCGGCCTGATCGCGTTCTTCGCGACGGTAGGAATCAAGACCGTTCCGGTCTATCTCAGCCATGGCCAGATGCTCAAGGCGCTCCATGGCGTGGCGGATCAAAGCAATGGTGAATCCGTGCCGCAGATGCGCGGTTTCCTGCAACGTCGCTGGGATATCGACTACATCTCCCAGGTTGAACCCAAGGACATCAAGGTGATCCGCACCAAGAGCGGCGGCCGAGCGTTTGCCTATGATTACTATGTCGAGGAACACCTGTTCTACAACGTCTACATCACCTTGTACTTCAAGGGCGAAGTGATGATCGACAACGGCGACTCGTGAGCCACCGCCGTCTTACGCAGATGCTGGGCTACGAGTTCCGCGATCCGGAGATTCTGGAACGGGCGCTGACGCATCGCAGTGCATCCAGCGGTCACAACGAACGCATGGAGTTCCTTGGCGACGGGCTGCTCAATGGCATCGTCGGCGAACTGCTGTTTCATCGCTGCCCCAAGGCCACCGAAGGCGATCTGTCGCGCCTGCGCGCGAGCCTGGTGCGTGAGGAGTCGCTGGCGGTGATCGGCAGCGCGCTGAAGCTCGGCGACGAGATGAATCTGGGCTCCGGCGAACTCAAGAGCGGCGGTTTCCGGCGTGCCTCGATCCTTGCCGACGCGGTCGAGGCGCTGATCGCGGCGGTCTATCTGGATGGCGGTTTCGAGCAGACGCGTGCCATGCTGGCCCGCGTATTCGAGGATCGTCTGAACAACCTGCCGGATCCGGCGAGCCTCAAGGACGCCAAGACCCGTCTGCAGGAGCTCTTGCAGGCACAGGCGCGGCCGCGTCCCGAATATGGCGTGGAGCGCGTCGAGGGTCCGCCACACAAGCAGCGCTTCCATGTGCACTGCCGTCTGCCTGACAGCGACGAGATCGAGCAGGCCGAAGGTTCCAGTCGGCGCATCGCCGAACAGCGTGCGGCGCAATTGATGATTGATCGTTTGGAACCCTGATGTCGATAACAGCGAAAAACGGGTCTCGCGCAAAGGCGCAAAGACGCCAAGTAAAAATCTTTGAGAGAAAGAAGCGCTTTGGTTTTGCGCTTTTGACCACCTTCGCGTCTTCGCGTCCTTGTACGCGGCAGGCTTTTGATCGCACCGGCAGGAACCCCTCCCATGCGTAGCGGAATGGTCGCCGTCGTCGGCCGGCCGAATGTCGGCAAGTCCAGTCTGGTCAACGCCCTGGTCGGCGAAAAGCTGTCGATCGTCACGGCCAAGCCGCAGACCACGCGCCATCAGATTCAGGCCGTGCTGCACGGCGATGACATGCAGATCGTGTTCGTCGACACGCCGGGCCTGCACCAGAAGGCCAAGCTCGCGCTCAACAAACGCCTCAACGAAGTGGCCACGCAAAGTCTGGAAGGCGTGGATGTCGTGCTGTTCGTGGTCGAGGCGGGCCGTCTCACCGAAGAGGACGAAATGGTGCTCAAGCTGCTCAGTGCGGTGACCACGCCCTGCGCCCTGATCATCAACAAGGTCGACAAGCTGCGCGACAAGAACCTGCTGCTGCCGTTTTTGCAGGACCTCACGGCACGCCGCAACTTCGATTTCGTGGTGCCGCTGTCCGCGCTCAAGCGCGACAATCTGGAACCGCTGCTGAAAGAGCTTGAATCGCGCCTGCCGGAAGGGCCGCCGCTGTATCCGCCCGACCAGAACGTCGGCCACGACCGGCGCTTCGCGGTGGCGGAACTGGTGCGCGAGAAGTTGATGATGGCGCTGCACGAGGAACTGCCGTATTCGGCCGCGGTGGAGATCGAGTCCTGGGAACAGGAAGGGCGCCTGACGAGGATCTCTGCCGTGATCTGGGTAGCCCGAGACAGTCAGAAGAAGATCGTGATCGGGGAGGGGGGGCGCACGCTCAAGGCTATCGGCACCCAGGCCCGGCGCGAACTTGAACGGGGCGGCGGCAAGGTGTTTCTCAAGCTGTGGGTACGCGTCAAGGACGGCTGGAACGACGATCCGCGCGCGCTCCAGCAGTTCGGCTACGGCGAATGACGCGGTTCTGTCGGTGATTCGTAATCGCGCCGTGAATGCGACCTGAGACCCCATGAGCCGTGCCCGTGTCAGTCTGGAGCCCGGCTTTGTGCTGCATCAGCGCGCCTACCGTGAAACCAGCCGTCTGCTGGAAATCTTTACCCGCGAGCATGGCCGCGTTGGCCTGGTGGCGCGTGGCGTCAGCGGCACGCGTGGCGGCGGACGCTCTGCTCTTTTGCAGCCCCTCCAACCGCTATTGCTGTCATGGATCGAAGCCGGTGAACTGGGCACGCTGACCGGCGCCGAGTCCGGCGGCGAAGCACTGCGCCTGAACGGCGAGAAGTTGATCTGTGCCTGGTACCTCAACGAATTGCTGATGCGCTGCCTGCCGCGTCATATCCAGCATCCCGACCTGTATGCCTTCTACGCCGCTGCCTTGGCCGCGTTGGCTGAAGGCGAGCGGGCGGCTGCGCCCATATTGCGCGAGTTCGAAATGGAACTGCTGGTCGAACTCGGATACGGTGAGGTGCAGGCCGGGGACCTCGATCCCGCGCAGCGCTACGATTACCATGACGGCGCACCGGTGTGTGCCGACCACGGCGCGTGGCGTGGCGATCAACTGTGTGCCATCGCCAATCGTGAGTGGACGCGCCCGGACGTGCTCGGCGATGCGCGAAGGCTGATGCGCAGCCGGCTGGCGCCGCTGATCGGCAAGCGTCCGCTGGAAACCCCACGTCTGTTGCAGTCCCTGCGCCGCATGCGCGATGGCACCCAGCCAGCCAATGAGGATTGAAGGAACGATGGCCGAAATCACAGTGATCCATTTGGGTGTCAACGTCGATCACGTGGCGACGATTCGGCAGGCCCGCGGGACCAGTTATCCGGACCCGGTGGACGCTGCGCTGCTGGCGTGGGAGGCGGGTGCGGACAGCATCACGCTGCATTTGCGCGAGGACCGGCGCCATATCCAGGATCATGACGTCGAGCGCCTGCTGGCGCGTCAAGCGGTGCCCGTCAACCTTGAAATGGCGGTGGCACCGGAGATCATCGAACTGGCCTGTCGCTGGAAGCCGGCGTTTGCGTGTCTGGTGCCCGAGCGGCGCGCCGAGCTGACCACCGAGGGCGGGCTGGACGTGGCCGGCCAGACCGGTCGCATACGTGAAGCCTGCGCGCGGCTGGCCGATGCGGGCATCGTCGTGTCCCTGTTCATCGATGCCGATCCGCGCCAGCTCGACGCCACGCTGGCAAGCGGCGCGCCGCATATCGAAATTCACACCGGCGGCTATGCCGATCGCGAAGGTCAGGAACGTGAGCAAGAACTGGCCCGTATTCGCGAATTTTCGCGAAGCGCCGCACGGGAGGGTCTGGAGGTGCATGCAGGGCACGGACTGACCGTGGAAAACCTGGGTCCGATCGCTGCGATTCCAGAAATCGTCGAACTCAATATCGGGCACGCCATCGTCGCGCGTTCGTTGTTTGTCGGCATGGCCGCAGCGGTGGCCGAAATGCGGCAGGCGATGCGCGACGCGCGCCAGGCCGATCAGATCGGATCACTTGCATGATCTACGGCACCGGCATCGATCTGGTTCACGTGCCGCGAGTCGCCGGGGTGTACGAGCGCCACGGCGAGCGTTTCGTCGATCGCCTCCTGCACGACGCCGAGCGGCGCGAATTCGAAGTGCTGAGTCTGCCGCGTCGTCGCGTGCTGTACCTGGCCAAGGCGTTTGCCGTCAAGGAAGCCTTCGTCAAGGCCATGGGCACTGGTTTTCGTGGGATCGCGCACGATCATGTCGGCGCGGTGCGCAGCGAATCGGGGCGGCCGGGCCTGATCTACGTGGCGGCACTGTCGCGGCAGCTGGAGTCGCTGGGAATCATCGGTGCGCACGTCTCGATCAGCGACGAACACGAATTCGCGCTGGCCAGCGTGACGCTCGAAACCGCTTAGCCGCGGCGTTCAGCCTGCCGGCTTAGGCAGTACCACGACTTCGGTACCGGTCAGCACGTCGTGCCAACTGCGGCGCTGCGCATCGACCAGGCACCACAGTACGCCCAGACCAAACGCCAGCCACGACACCCAGGCCAGCAGGTAGCGCAGGGTGGCGCGCGTCAGGCTCAGCGGCGTACCGTCGCTACGACGCACCACCAGTCTCCAGGCGCGCATGCCCAGTGTCTGGCCGCCGTGCGTCCACGAACGCACGAAGAAGATCAGACCGGCGGTGACCAGTACCGCACGCACCACATGCGGCGGCGCCGGAGCGCCCACGTAGCTGCCACCGATTACCAGAAACAGCATCAGCACCATCCAGATCGACAACAGCAGCAGTCCGTCATAGAGCGCCGAAGTGAGTCGGCGCCACAGCGGTGCGGGGAGGATCAACTGGTTCATCGAAGGCCGGGTGGCTGAAGAAAGGCGTAAGGATAACGGGCGCGGGTGCCGGAGAATAAATCGCAGGGCTGGGAGCCGTGCAACGCAGGCTCGGAGTCCAAGCGAAGTTGCCGGCTGCCGCATGGATTCCGGATCAGGTCTGCGGCCCGTCCGGAATGACGGCGTGCGGACAAAAAAAATGCCGCGCGGGCGTCGGGTCAGTGACGAACGTGCGGCCAGGGAAATCAGCCAGGGGTGTGGCTCAGCGCACCAGGGCGAAGCGCCCTCGCGTTGGTGTCGACGGTGTTGCGTCGGCGGAACGGGTGGCGGCGAACAGCAGCGTTCTCGAATTGTCTCCATCGCTCGGGTATTGCGCGAATCCGATATGTGACTGCGGCGACACCACTTCGGAACGAACGTCGACCGGCGCAGAACACGCCACACGCAGCGTTTGCCGCACTGCCTCCGGTGCGTCGTGTTCGTGCATGCGCGCTCTCAGAAAAACGAACTCCTGACGGGTATATCGGGCGAGGAAGTCGCCCGGTTGACAGCCGGCACGCAGGCGTTTGGCAATACCGTCGATGGCGTCGTCGATGATTTCGTCCGACGGTTCGCCCGGAAAATTGACCGAGCAGTAGTACAGATCGAAATTCACACCGCTGCGCTTGGCACGACTCATGAAATTGACGATCTCCTGCTGGAACGAGGCGCGGTTCGGCAATTTGGTCTGCGGATCGTACAGCGACAGGAAGCGCGCACGATCCTCATCCTCGCGGCGTGCGCGCTGTTCGCGCAGGTGGGCGTGCTTGACTGCGTCGGAGCGGACCAATCCGGCGATCAGGCCCGCCAGAAGCAGGGAGAACACCGCGACGGCCAGGGTCGTCCAGGTTCCACCCAGACCATCGACCGCGCCGCATACCGTACCCACCGGGAAGTTCGCGGCGGCCATGCCGGTGTAGTGCATTCCGCTAATGGCGGCGGCCATGATCGCGGCCGCCAGCAGACGGGCTGGCGTGCGTCGGTGGCGGGAGATTCGACGCAGATTGAACAGGATCCACAAGGCGGCACCGGAGGCCGCCACGGCGATGATCACCGATGCAGAGAACAAGCCGGGGTCGTACTGGATTGCCGGTGACATTTCCATCGCCGCCATGCCCATGTAATGCATGACGCAAATACCGGCGCCCATGAGCAGGGCGCCGACCAGCACTGCACCCAGACCGAGCTGTTCGCGGCTGGAAACATACAGCGCAAGGCTGGCCACGGCGATCGCGGCGAGCAGAGAGGCGACTGTCTTGCCGATGGCGTAGCCCACCGGGATCGGCATGGCGAAGGCCTGCATGCCGACCATGTGCATCGACCAGATGCCGCAACCCATGGCCAGCGCCCCGAGTATCAGCCAGCGCCACTGTTCGGCTGCGGTTTCGAAGACTCGATGAACGACCGTGATGGCGACGTAGGCGGCGAACCCCGCGATGATGTATGAAACGACAACGAGTCCCCAGTCGTACTGCCCGGAGATGAATTCTGTGTTCATCGGCGATGCCTGCCTGTTTCCCCAACGGGAACGATGCCGCTGCGGCGACTTGTTCGCCAGTCCGCTGAGGGGGTCTGGCCCTACCTTTCGTCACCCGGGCTGGGGCCGGCCGTTCAATCCAGCGGCGCCGGCAAGCCGAAATAATCGGGTCGACCGGCGGCCCCAGAGCTCGCCTCAGATCTTGCCCCAGAGGCCAATTCGTGTTTGCGCTCGCGGTGGGCGGCTTTGAGCCTCAAGTGGGACCAAGAACAAGGCGCTGAGATATGCGGGCCTACAGCCCCGCATGGAAGAATCGCACTGTCTGCTCGATCACTTCGTCGATCTGGCTGCGGTCTTCGCCCAACGCGTGATAGATGTGATCCGCGTTCTTGATCAGGAGTACGCGCGCGTCGGTGGACCCGGCGGCTTCGACCAGGCGTAGTGAGGCTTCGTGGGGCACCGCATCGTCGGCCAAGCCGGCAATCGCCAGCAGCTTGCCGTGATAGCCCGCCATATCGCTGAGCGCCGTGCTGGCACGCACTTCGTCGAACCACTCCAGGCTGAAGTTGAGCGGTCCGCGCCATGGAAAATTCACCACGGCGTAGCCATCGCGACGCGCCTGGTCCAGGTGCTCGTCGAACAGGGGCTGGAACACGCCGATCCCGTCATTGGCCACCGAGGACCAGGTTGCCAGTGCGCGAATGTCGGGCTGCTTCACCACCAGACCTTGCGCGATCAATCCCCCCTGACTGAAACCGAGTACACCGAGACGCTGCGGATCAACTCCCACATGCTCGCCGAGCGCCTTCAGTGCGACAGCGGCGTCGCGCGTGGCGCCGCTGAGCGTGTACTGGCGATAATCCACAGAACTGTCGCCGGTGCCCGCGAAGTCGATTCTCAAGGAGGCGATTCCTGCACGGGCAAGCTCGCCCGCCAGCCGCTTGTAGACGCCGCCGACCTCATCCTTGTTCGATCCGGTGCCGTGCAACATCAGCACCGCTGGACACCTTGAAGCGACCTGCAACCGTACCGGCAGGGTCAGGGTGCCCGGAATCCGGTATTCGCCATTGTCCAGCGACAGCGACTCGATTTCGGCCGCCATCGCTGCCGGTAACCACGCACCGAAGTTCATCGCCATGAACAACAGGGCCGCCCACCACGATGCAACCCGTCCCGGACCTCCCGAATTCATACCCTGCCCCATATCTGCCGAAAGTCATTGGAGCATAGAGGATCACTCCAGGGCCGAACATCCGCTGTCGCCCGGCGCGGTAGGCTATGCGCCATCGAATACAAGAGAGCGCGGCGATGATCTCACCCGAACTCCAGTACCTCACCGGTTTCGGCAACCAACACGCCACAGAAGCGCTGCCTGGCGCATTGCCGTGTGGACAGAACTCACCACAGCGCTGTCCTTATGGCCTGTACGCGGAACAGTTCAGCGGCACCGCATTCACCGCGCCACGCCGACACAACCGACGTAGCTGGCTGTACCGCATCCGGCCGTCCGTGGTGCAGGGCCGATTCAGGCTCCTGCCACCGACGCCTTGGCTATCGGCGCCGTTGACCGGCGATCCGGTCGACCCCAATCCGATGCGCTGGCACCCGCTGCCGATACCGGAGACCCCCTGCGATTTCATCGATGGCTTGTTCACCTTCGCTGCGAATGGGCGACCGGACGCGCAGACCGGCTGCGCCGTGCATCTCTATGCCTTGAACGCGGACATGCAGTCGCGCTACTTGTACGATGCCGACGCGGAGTTGTTGATCGTCCCGCAAAGCGGTGAGCTGTTGCTGCGGACGGAACTCGGACAACTGCATGTGCCGCCCGGGCACTGCGCGGTGCTGCCACGCGGTATCAAGTTTCAGGTGCGGCGCGCCCAGGCTGCGGGGGGCGCACACGGTTATGTCTGCGAAAACTTCGGGGCGGCCTTCGAGCTTCCGGAACTGGGGCCGATCGGCGCCAACGGCCTTGCCAATCCGCGGGATTTCGAAACCCCCGTAGCCTGCTACGACGATATCTCAGGCAACTTCGAACTGGTCGCCCGCGTCGATGGCCGACTCTGGTCGGCGCCGCTGAATCATTCGCCACTCGATGTGGTGGCCTGGCACGGCAACCACGTGCCCTACCGCTACGATCTCTCACGCTTCAACACCATCAATACGGTCAGTTTCGATCACCCCGATCCGTCGATTTTCACGGTGCTGACGGCGCCGTCCGACACACCCGGTACGGCCAACGTCGATTTCGTGATCTTTCCGCCACGCTGGGTGGTGGCCGAGCACAGCTTCCGACCGCCATGGTTCCACCGCAACGTGATGAGCGAGTTCATGGGGTTGGTTCAGGGGCGCTATGACGCAAAAACCAGCGGCTTCATACCGGGCGGGTCCAGCCTGCACAACTGCATGTCTGCCCACGGGCCGGATGCGGACGCTTTCGAATCGGCGTGCCAGATGCCGCTGGCACCGCAGCACCTCGATGACTCGCTGGCCTTCATGTTCGAAAGCCGCTATCCGTTCCGATGCAGCGAGCAGGCTCGGAACGCGCCCTTTCGCCAGATGAACTATTCGGATGTCTGGCAGGGTCTGCGATCGCAGTTCGATCCCGGCCGGCCCTGAGCGCGTAGGCGATTTCATCCAGGGGTCGGAAGCTTACGTCAGACTTGAGGTACTGCGCGGCCTTGGGCAAGGAGTTGAGCTTCTCGTAAGGGGGCATCATGTCCTCGTAGCGATAGCGCTTGCCTTGCTTGCCCTTGGCATCGGTCACGGTGGTGGCGAAGAACAAGGCCGGTGAAAGTTGACGCGCGGGGCGAAGTGCTGGGGGATGTGGGCGTAGCCGAGCAGCTTGCGCACCACCGCTCTCGGCCAGCGCGTTGTCGTTGCAGGGCTTGGAGTGGCGCAGATTGGCCACGATCAGCTCCTTGTCCGCCTTGGACAAACGCGGGGAGTCGCGAAATGGCGCAAGGTATCTTCGATCAGCCGGTAGCGCTCCGCTTGTGGTGCCGGCTCCGGCGTCACTGAGGTGCTGCCGTGGATAAATCGGCGATCTGCTGGTGGGATGGTACCCCGCACCAAACGACTATTGAAAGTACGGAATCGAAGCGCTGCGGGCTGCTGCGAACCATTGCGAACTCGATCGAAATGCCTGCTGGGGCGCCCTGCGGCCGTGGACGATCAAGCAGGTTTTTCGCTTTGATTGGTGCCCGGAAAGGCTGTTCAACCTCGTCTGCTTTCCCGCGCCAGTTCAATTCCCGGTTTGGGAATCGAACCCGCGTCCGTCAGATCGCCACCTTCCACTCCCGCAACTGGCTAACGGTCTGCGTCAGACCCTGCTTGAGCAGGGTGTCGAGGTACTCGTCCGTCGTCTTGGGCGGGTTCTTCAGCGACCGTCGATGGTTGGCTGCGGCTTCGCAAACGCGTGCCGCGTGCAGATCCAGTAGATCGAAGATGAAGTCATCCGGATGCTGGGCGGCCAGGTTGTAGCGCTTGAGCTGGTCCGGCGGGAAATCCTTCAGGTTGAAGGTCACGATCAGGCTGGCGCCGCCGTGAATGGCGGCGGCCACCACATGCCGATCATCGGCATCCGGCAACTCGACAGACGGAATGAGGTGCTCGAAGCCGGTGACCAGGCTGTCGCGGACGTGGGCGTTCATCAGCGATCGCGTGCGCTCCAGGTCTTCGGCCTTCAGGTCTGGCCGCTGCTTCAGAACATTACGCGTCCACTCGTCGTGGAACATGTCTGTCCAGCGCGCCCGGTACAGATCGGTCAGTGCCAGGCGCATCAGGAAGTCGCGCAGCGGGGCCGGGTAGAGCACGCACGCGTCGTAGATGACGGTGAAGTTCGAACTCATTCATTCGTACCCCATCTTGAGCGCCTGGGCTTGCTCGGCCAGGGCATCGAGGGCCTTGCTGCGCTCCACATCAATCCGCTCCTTGTACGCGATCACGTCCTGGTAGCGGACGCGCCGGTGCGTGCCGATCTTATGGAACGGGATCTCGCCACGCTCCAGCAACTGGACAAGGAACGGTCGCGAGACGTTGAGCACGTCCGCTGCGTCCTGGGTGGTCAGTTCGGCGTGGATCGGGATGATGCTCACCGCGTTGCCCTCGCCGATTTCGGTCAGGACGTCCACGAGCAGCCGAAGCGCCGACACCGGGACGCGAACGGGATGGGCAGCGCCCTTGTCGTCGAAGATCTCGATCTGCTGGGTTTCCGCACGGGTCTGCAGGAAGGCAGACAGCGCTCGGCCGCTCTCACGAGCGATGGCAACTTCTTCGGCCGTCGGCAACGAATGGGTGGGAGAGAGAGTGGTCATGGCAGCCTCCTGGGAGCTTCAAACAGCATCATGGGAGGAAGTATAACCGAAATAAACGAATATTCGAAATATCCGAAACGGGCGCACTCCAGATGCGTCTGGCTCGCCCATGCCCAAAAGGACACCCATTTGCACCCAATCAGGCGCCAGACCGCGCTGGGCCTTGGCTCGTCGGCGGAACAGCGCCTTCATGGACTCCTGCCAACTCATTCGGAAGGAGACCAAGATGGACGTCGTTCACCTCAATCAAAAGCAACTGGCCGCGCGCTGGCATCTCAGCGAGGCCACCCTGGAGCGCTGGCGTAGCGAGGGGCTCGGGCCCAAGCCCAAGTTCCTGAAGCTCTGCGGCCGGGTGATCTACCGCCAGGTCGACATCGAGGCCTACGAGGAATCATGCCTGGCGACCTCGACCAAGACGGTCGCGGCGCAGACCAGTGCCGGCTGAAGGATGTTCCGTCTTGTCGGTATATCTGGCCAAGTACCGACGTTTCGCAACGCGACGCCACTGCGACGACGCTTGCAAGCCAGATTACCGGGGGATTGAAAGTCCGCAGTCCGCAAGCGCGGACCGATCAACCGGTTTTTTGAAAATCAACAACCTACCATCTGGCCGTGCGGGCTATTGCGGGTTCCTGCGGGTTCGTGCGGAGAGATTCGAACTCCTGCGGGGTCTCGGAGCGGACGCAAGTGCCTGGGGTTCATGATGAGCTTCATCCCGCCATCATGAACGGATCGAGGTCAGTTCAGACTCATCTCATGTTGGAAACACGAGCGCCCCTACAGACTCATTTCATATTGGAAGGGGCTAAGGGTGTTGAAGCTCAAAATGTTCTGCTATCATTCGCGCCCCTCGGGGCTCACCGTCCCGGGTTTTTTTCGTTTCGACGGTGGACGTAGCTCAGTTGGTTAGAGTCCCGGATTGTGATTCCGGATGTCGTGGGTTCGAGTCCCATCGTCCACCCCAATTACGCAGACCGCGATCACGCGGCTGTAGCGTTTCGGGCTGCTAGCTCAATGGTAGAGCAGTTGACTCTTAATCAATAGGTTCGGGGTTCGAGTCCCTGGCAGCCCACCAATTAAATCAGGCAGTTAGCAGCATGTGTTGCCGAGAATCACCGAACGGTGAAAAGTCATCGAGTGGCGGGGACGATTTCCCGCTTCCGATCGTAGATATCGGCGGCTCTTTCGGTGCGGTGGCCGGCTGCCTTTCTGCGGTCGCCGTCGAAGTCTGATACCCCCTTGGCCTTGAGGTCGTGGAACGTGAAGCGGCTGGCGATGACGCCCTGTTTCTTGGCGTCGCGCATCAGGCGCTGCCACGCGTTCTGAAACCTGTCCTCGGTGATTCTGAGGAAACTTCGCCGCATCTTCGAGAAGACGCATTCGATCAAGTTGAGCCAAGAGCCATGCTTGGGCGTATGAACGTATTCGAAGCGGCCGGGGCGTGTGGCGAGATAGGCCATGGTCTCTTTCGAGATGTGGGCGGAATGGTTGTCCAGCACGACTCGGATCGTGGCGGGCTCGGGGTAGTGGGCATCCAGACGCTTCAGAAGCGCGATGATTTCACCGTTGTGAAGGTCCAGAGCGGTCAGGACGGACAGCGTGCCGTGGCGGACATACTCGGGGTCACGTCCGATGGAAGCATGCCGACCCGGCACGGGCGGCAGATCGAAAAGGTGGAGCTGCTTCAAGGCGTTCAGGGCGTCGGTCCGCAAACGGTACGGCGCCTGCTGATCGAACTGCCCGAACTGGGAGCCCTGGATCGTCATGGCATTGCCAAATTGGTGGGTCTGGCGCCCTTGAATCGCGATTCGGGCACCCTGCGCGGCAAGCGGGCCATCTGGGGTGGACGCCAAAACGTCCGAAATACCCTGTATAGGCGGCTCCGTCCGCTAGCCGCTTCAATCCACCTCTCAAAGCCTGCTTCGACGGCTTGGTCCAGCGCGGCAAACCTTTCAAGGTCGCCTTGGTCGCAGTCGCCCGAAAACTGCTCGTCATCCTCAACGCCATGCTCCGCGATCGCAGCACTTGGAACCCCAATATCGCGCAAACTCGCTCTTGACAGAACATGGTTGCTACGGCGTCTCGTTATTCCGGGGGCCCGCATTGCGGGAACCCGGAAATCCAAATGACGATTGTGGGGCGGACTAGGCGCCGTCCGGCAATGCCGCGATGGCACGGTTCCGGCCTTGCGATTTGGCCTGGTACAGACAGGCGTCTGCTTGTTTCAGCAGGTCCGCCGGGCTGCGCTCGGGGCCGGGGATTTCGGATGCGACGCCTGCGCTGACCGTGACCACGGACGCCGTGGTGGACAGCTCATGAGGGAGCCCGGCTTCCTGGATGGCACGACACAGGGACGATGCGATCTGCAGTGCATCGCTCAGTGCGATACTCGGCAGCAGGCAGGCGAATTCCTCGCCGCCGAAACGCGTGGCCAGCTCGCGTGGGCGACGCAGCGAGGATTTGAGTGTTGTGGCCACGGCCTGGAGCGTGGCGTCGCCGGCCTGATGTCCGTAGTGATCGTTGTAGGCCTTGAAATGATCGACGTCGATCAGGATCAGGCCAAGCGGCACATTGTGTCTGCGGCCAAAATTCCATTCCTGACTGCAAGCTTCGTCAAAGCGGCGTCGGTTGGGGATTCCCGTCAGGCTGTCCACAAACGCGAGGTCACGCAGCTGGTCGGTCAGCGCCTTGAGTTTCAGTTGCGTCTTGACGCGTGCTTTGACGACCGGGGGACTGATCGGCTTGGAAATGAAGTCCACCGCGCCCACCTCAAGGCCGGCGGCCTCCTCATTCGGTGCGTTCTGGCCAGTGACGAAAATCACGGGGATCGTGCGAGTGGCCGGGCTTGCCTTGAGTCGGCGGCAGACTTCCAGACCGTCCATCCCCGGCATAACCACATCGAGCAAAATCAAGTCCGGCGATTCGCGCTCGCAGACGGCCAGGGCCTGTTGGCCGTCAGTGGCCATGAAGATTTCGAAGTCGTCCTGAAACAGCTGATAGAGAATCTGGATATTGATCGGCTGATCGTCGACCAGCAGCAGGCGTGGGCGCAGGGTGGGCAATTCCGGCTCGTTCGAAGTGGTCATTGGCCGAGCTTCTGTTGAATGTCGCGACACGCTTCGAGTGCGCCGGCGAAGTCCAGGTTTGCCATTGCCTCGCCCAGGCGCCGCCCCGGCTCAGGCGCGATCGCCAAGATATTGGCTTCCAGGGCCTGGGCGGCGCTGATTGCCCGCATGTTGCTTTCTGCCAGTAGCGTCATGAGCGTGTCGAGCTCGGATGCGGAAACCGCTTGTGAAGTCGGTAGCGCCGTTGCCGCGGAGTTGTCGGGCGACGCCAGAGCATCGGCCTGAGTTCGCAGTGCCTGTCGTGCCTCGTTCAAGGCATCCTCCAACTCGCTCAATGTTGATGCAAGGCTTGATAGGTCGTGGTGTTGATTGATGCCGGCCTCCAGCGAGGCGGCGAGCGCGGCCAGGCGCTGAGCGCCGAGTGTTGCCGCCACACCCTTGAGCGCATGCAGGATCTGGGCGGCGCCGACGCCATTCCCCGATTGAACGAGGGCCCGCAGTCGTGAGGGCGTTTCGGCTTGTTGCTCGACGAATGCCCGGCTCTCACGCACGAGCAGATCGCGTCGCCCACCGAGGCGCTCAAGGGCTCGTTTGAAATCGAAGCCGTCCGTGCCGGTATCGGGGACGCATTCCGAAGATTGCGGCGCTTGGGTTGCGGCGCCTGTGGATCCGTGCCAATGGAATCGCAGCACCGAAACCAGATCGTCGATATGGAACGGTTTGCCCACGTGGTCGTTCATGCCAGCGGCAAGACAGTCCGCGCGGTCGGTGGGCAAGGCATTGGCGGTCATGGCGATGATCGGCAAGCGATCCAGCGCCAGTTCCTCGCGGATGCGTCGCGTCGCGCCGTAGCCATCCAGCTCGGGCATCTGGATGTCCATCAGCACCACGTCAATCCTTGCTTCTACCCGACGCAGCACTTCTATGCACTCCAGGCCATTGTTGGCCACGGTGACGATCGCGCCCTCCGATCCCAACAATTCCCGGGCGACCTGCTGGTTGGTGGCATTGTCTTCGGCCAGCAGGATATGCATGCCCCGCAGCCGATGTGTACTCGATACGCCCTGTTCAGTCTCCTGCCAGACGCGTCCCAGGCCCGCGCTTGCGTCCGCGACGGCGTCAAACAGCATGGATGCCGTGATCGGTTTGACGAGCATTCCGTCCAGCGCGGCGCGTTCGTGGCCCAGGCGCTGTGCCAGGGCATCGCGGCCATAGGCCGTCGCCATGATGATCAATGGGGGACCGGCGGCGCCGGCTCGGCGATCGTTGATCCGCTCGCTGAGCGTCCAGCCGTCCATTTGCGGCATACGCCAGTCGATGAAGATGACGTCGTAGTTGTCTTCGCTTGACGCCATGGTGTCGAGGGCAGCCAGGGCTTCTACGCCATCCTTGGCGGTATCGGCGGTCCAGCCGAAGGATTCAGCGATGGCGGCGAGAATCTCGCGCGCGCTGCTGTTGTCGTCGACGATCAACACGCGCAGCTTGTGCAGATTGGGCGCTTTCCGAACGGCAACGGGAGAGGCGGGTGCTTCGTCAGGAGCCGGCGCTAGACTGATCTGAAACTGGAAAATGCTGCCGACACCGGACTGGCTTTCGACATTGACCGTCCCGCCCATCATGTTCACCAGTTTCTGGGTGATCGCCAGACCCAGTCCGGTGCCGCCGAAGCGCCGCGCGACCGAGCTTTCGGCCTGTTCGAAACTGTCGAAGATGCGCCCGACCTGGTCTTCGGTCATGCCGATGCCGGTGTCGCGGATACGGAATTCCAGGTCGAGACCCGTCGCCGTTGTCCGTAGCAGCGATGCGCTCAGGACCACCTCGCCCTCGGTGGTGAACTTGACCGCGTTGCCCGCCAGATTGAGCAGAATCTGCTGCAGCCGCAAGGCATCGCCGATCAACCCGTTGGGGATTTCCGGGTCAATATCGAACAGGATTTCGACTTCCTTCTGGCCGACATTGGCGGACAGGATCACCCCGACTTCGCGCAGCAAGTCATCCAGCTGGAAGGGGTGTGGGTCCAGGGTGAGCTTGTTGGCTTCTATCTTCGAAATGTCGAGGATGTCATTGAGGATTCCCAACAGCGTTTTCGCTGCGGATTCTGCCTTGGCCGAATAGTCTTGCTGGGTGAAGTCCAGTGGAGTGCGGCGTAGCAGCTGCAGCATGCCCAGCACTGCATTCATCGGTGTTCGGATTTCGTGGCTCATGTTGGCGAGGAATTGGCTCTTCGCCTGATTGGCCGATTCGGCTGCGGCACGAGCCTCATTCAGCGCCTGCTCGCGCTCGCGGAATTCGGTCTGGTCGATGGCGATACCAAGGTAGCCAACCAGCTTGTGTTGCTCGTCCCGCAGGGAACTGATGTGCAGGCGTACCGGAAGGGTGGAGCCATCCCTGCGCACGTAGGTCCATTCGCTTTCGACCGCGGGCTCCTCGCGCGCCTTGGCCACGACCAGCTCGAACCCGTTTTCAGGAGGGACACCGTCGCCCACATTTTCCAGCCGCTGTGAGATTTCATCGGCATCATGGAACAGCATCGCGGATTGTCGGCCGACCACGTCATTCTCCCGGTAGCCCAACATCGATTCGGCGGCGGGATTGAACAGAGTGATTGTGCCGACAGCATCCATCGCGAAGATGGCATAACCCGCATTGGCCAGAATTGCTCGCTGCAGAGCCGAGGTGGCCTCCAGTTCGGCGGTGCGCTCTCGTACCTGCGATTCCAGATTGGCGTTGAGCTGAAGGATTTCCGTCTGCGCGGCTTTCTGGTCGCTGATGTCCCGCAGTATCGCCGCGACGCCCAGGATATTGTTCTGGTCTCCGCGAATCGGTGACAGCGTAGCCGCAACGTCGATCAGGTGTCCGTCCTTGTGTCGGCGCCGGGTTTCGTAGCGCGTGGCGCTGCCTCCCTCAATGATGCGCATCAGTACCTTGGTCTCCGAGATCGGAGCCTCGTCGGGCGCGATCAGGGACTGAATGGAGCGGCCGGTGGCATCGTACTGCGAGTAGCCGAACAGTCGTTCGGCGGCTTGATTCCAGTTGGACACTGTTCCGAACGGATCGAGTCCGATGATGGCGTCGTGCGAGTTGTCGACAATGGCAGCCAGCCGCAGGCGTTCACGGCGGGCCTGTAATTGCCGCTGAACGCCCACCCAGTAGAGAAAGATCAGCACGCTACCGACGGCGCCCACCGCGATCATGAACGCAGCGGTCTTGGCGACTGCAATCAGCATATGCTGCTGAACAAGCCGGTCGGGTACAACGGCGTGAAAAATGATATCGCGGCTTCGGTCGTCCGTCTGCGGTGATACGGTTCGGGTCACCGTCCAGACTCTGGACTTGTCGGCCTGCATGGGAACGATGTCGCCTTGGCCTTCGGGCCCGTTGTCCGACGGCGTGCTGCGAAACTCGTCCTGCCAGCGGTATGGCGAGCCCAACTCGAAGCCGAACGCGCGTTCAGGCTGCGGATGTACAAAGTAACCGCCGGCGGCATTGGTGAGGTAGATCGCGCTGTTTGGCGGCGCCGCCTTGGCGAAGCTCTGAAGCCCATATTCAACGTCGACGTTGATCACCACGATCCCGAACACCGGCCCGCCGTCCTCGTATACCGGCACTGCGAAGCGAGCGGTGGGGCGGTGAGGCACTTCGACCTTTTCGTGCTCGCGATTGAGGGTGATTTGTGACACGTAGGTTTCGCCGGGGGGCTGGCGGATCGCCTCCATGAAATAGTCGCGTCCGCCCTTTTTTTGCAGTTCGGCCGTCGGTGTGACCCTGATTGGGCCATCGACCCGCTCGACCCTCACCAGCTCCCGCCCGCCGTCGGCGATGCCGATGTAGCGCACCTGATAGACCTCTGGATTGGTCGCCAGAAAGGCTGAGAAGATCTGGCTCAGTCGCTGTTGCCAAAGCTGGAGCGAGCTTTGTTCCTGTGAATCCTGTCCGTTGTTCTTGCTGGCGCGGACGATGCCCTGGATCGGCGGCACGTCACCCAGGAAACGGACGCTCCTGCGTCTGAACTCGATAGTGTTTTCAAGCTGTGTAGCGAGGCCATCGACCGTGCTGCGCAGCGTGGCTTCGTATTCATGCAGCGAGCGCTTGCGTTCGCTGGTGGCGACCAAGCTCATTCCTATGACGGCCAGCAACAGGAGGCAGAGCACTGCAAATTTTGCGAGCCGGCTCCTGAGAAAGCCGGTGATGCTGGTGGACTCTGTCATTTCGCTTGTACTGAGCTTCCATATTGGGATCCTCCTCCGCTGAAACTGTACAGCCGATTCCCGCAGGGTGGGGGCCGACCGGCGACCGCGAGCCGGACTCTGGACCAGACCGCGTTTCTTGTCCTGGCCGCGGGTGTAGATGATCGCGCGCATCCGCTTGCTGGCGCGGCACCGATGGTTGCAGAACACGACCGGAAGGCCTGGCACGACATCGAATCCAGCAGGCAGAACGTCAGATCCTCATAAGTGAGCTGGCGGTACTGCTTGAGAATCGCACAGCGCAACGCTGATTCGCAGCTCGGGCTCCGGCGCCCCGTCCCCAGGGCCTCGCCCGACTTCAGGTCCGCGGCTACCCAGGCCAGCACCTCCGGATGGGCATCCAGCCAGGTCGACATGGCCTGCAACTCCAGGCCAATCTCGTGCTCGGCGCAGCGTTCGAATATACTGGTCTGGACCTTGCGTTCCATGCCCATCAAACACCAAATTTTTGTTGTAAAATCAATGCGTTAACAGCTATGATTGCGCCAGATCAACGGGTTTTTATCGCCGTTTGTTGGAAAACGTCAGCCATATCAAAATGTTAGCGTTTATGGACGGAAACTAGCCTAAGGTCGCAATTGGCAGTGGATACGATCAAAGTCGAATTCCGCATGATGGCTCCGCTTATGAGACTGTCGAGCACACCGCGAGGAGCGGTCGGCCCCTAAAACTAGAGAGAACCCGAAATCATGTCCGAAGATACCCGCTATCCCGTCCCTGCAGACTGGGCGGCGCACGCCTGGGTGGACGGCGAGGCCTACGAACGCATGTACCGCCGTTCGATCGAGGACAAGGATGGCTTCTGGGCGGAGCAGGCCCGGCGCATCGACTGGATCAAGCCCTATACCCAGGTCCGGGACGTGTCCTATGCCGCGGACGATCTGCACATCCGCTGGTATCAGGATGGGCAGCTCAACGTGTCCGCCAATTGCCTGGACCGTCATCTCGAAACACGCGGTGAGCAAGCCGCGATCATCTGGGAAGGCGACGATCCGTCCGAGTCACTGACGATCACCTATCGGCAGTTGCACGAGAAGGTCTGTCGTTTCGCCAACGGATTGAAGTCGCTCGGCGTGCAGCGCGGCGATGTGGTCACGCTGTATATGCCGATGATCCCCGAGGCGGCCGTGGCGATGCTGGCCTGCGCGCGCATCGGCGCGGTGCATTCAGTGGTGTTCGGCGGATTCTCGCCGGATGCGCTCGCGGGTCGCATCGAGGACGGAAAATCGAAATGGCTGGTCACGGCTGACGAAGGACTGCGGGGTGGTCGCGCCATTCCCTTGAAGGTCAACGCAGACGCCGCCCTGGCCAAGCCCGGCGCGGCCTCCGTGGAGAAGGTCGTCGTGGTGCGCCGCACCGGCGGCGAGATCGCCTGGTCCGGCGAACGCGATGTCTGGTATCACGAATTGGTCGAGACGCAGGCCGCGGAGTGTCCGCCGGAAGCGATGAGCGCCGAGGATCCACTGTTCATCCTCTACACCTCCGGTTCCACCGGCAAACCCAAGGGCGTGCTGCATACCAGCGGCGGTTACCTGGTGTGGGTGTCGATGACTTTCCAGTACGTGTTCGACTACCACGACGGCGAGATTTTCTGGTGCGGTGCGGATGTGGGCTGGGTCACCGGGCACAGCTACGTCGTCTACGGGCCGCTGTGCAATGGCGCCGTCACGCTGATGTACGAGGGCGTGCCGAACCATCCGGATGAGTCACGGCCGTGGCAGGTCGTGGACAAGCACAAGGTCAACATCTTCTACTTCGCGCCGACCGCGATCCGCGCGCTGATGCGCGAGGGCGATGAACCCGTAACGAAGCATTCCCGCGCCTCGCTGCGGCTGCTCGGCTCGGTCGGCGAGCCGATCAACCCGGAAGCCTGGAACTGGTACTACAAGGTTGTCGGCGACAGCCGCTGCCCGATCGTCGACACCTGGTGGCAGACCGAGACCGGCGGCATCATGATCACGCCGCTGCCCGGCGCGACGGCCCTCAAGCCCGGCTCCGCCAGTTTGCCGTTCTTCGGCATCGAGCCGGCGCTGGTCGACGACAAGGGTGTGGAACTGCGGGGCGCGACCAGCGGCAATCTCATCATCAAGGATTCCTGGCCCGGGCAGATGCGCAGCGTCTACGGCGATCATGAGCGCTTCGTGCAGACCTACTTCAGCACCTATCCCGGCAGCTATTTCACCGGTGATGGCGCGCGACGCGACGAGGACGGCTACTACTGGATCACCGGTCGTGTGGACGATGTGCTCAACGTTTCCGGTCACCGCCTCGGCACCGCGGAAATCGAAAGCGCGCTGGTCGCGCACGCCAAGGTGGCCGAAGCGGCCGTGGTCGGTTACCCGCACGAGCTGAAGGGGCAGGGCGTGTTCGCCTATGTCACGCTCAATGTCGGCGTGGAGGCGAGCGAGGAACTCCTGCGCGAACTGCGCCAGCATGTGCGCAACGAAATCGGTCCGATTGCCTCGCCGGACATTCTTCAGTTCGCGCCGTCGTTACCGAAAACGCGTTCCGGCAAGATCATGCGCCGCATTCTGCGCAAGATCGCCGAGGGTGAATTCGGCGCGCTCGGAGACACTTCGACTCTGGCCGACCCCTCGGTGGTGGACAGCCTGGTCAGCGATCGCCAGAAGCACGGCTGAATGCCGCGCCCGTGAGCAAACCGCCGATCCTGGTCGCCCCGACGATCATCCGCTGTTTCGCGCGGCTCTGGTCGGCGCCCTGGCGGGCGTACGGCCGGATGCGCGGCCAGTGGAGGCAGACTGCTTCCACGCCTTCAACCTCGCGGCTTCTCCTCGCTGGTATTCATGCGTGCGCAGTATCCGGTGATACCGGTGATCGTGGTGTCGGCCAGTGAAGACGCCAACACCGTGCGGCGGGCGCGCGATTTCGGCGCGGCTGGATTCATTCCCAAGTCCTCGCCGATGAAGACCATCACCGAGGCGATCGCGGCGGTCAACGCCGGCGACGAATGGTTTCCACCGAGCCTGAACGAGTCCGACGATCACTCCGCGCAGAACTGTCAGAGCGTCTGTCGACGCTGGCGCCGCAGCAGTTCCGCGTGCTGCTGATGCTGGCCGACGGCAAGCTCAACAAGCAGATTGCCTACGATCTCAACGTTTCGGAAGCCACGGTCAAGGCGCACATGACCGCAGCAGTTCGAGCGACATGCGTGTTCGTTTGGGGGAGTGTGTGCCCCGGCGCCGGGCGGTAGCACTGCCCCCTCGTGATATCGCATCAATGCCAGCGATCGGAGCGGCCGTTGCCGCAGGCGGATGACGCCCTGCGGACGCTCCGGGCACGCTCAAAAAAGCTGCAGCTTGTTCCGATCAGAACTGGTACTTGACGAAGGCCTGTGCGAAGTCACGATCGCGCAGCAGGTTGTTTTCACCGGCGCCGGTGTACCAGGTATAGCCGGCGGTGAAGGACAGACCGCCGCGGAAGCGGATCTCGTTGAGCAGGGTCAGCGACCTGCGGCCCTCCACGAAGTTCTCGGCCGGGCCGGGCGAGGTGCCCTTCACGTCATGCGTGAGCACGAAGCTCGGTTGCAGGCTGATCCCGGGGAAGAGGCTCTCGTACTTGAAGAAGCTGATCACCCGATAGCCCCAGGAGAACTTGTCGACAAAGGCGTCGAGATCGGCCTGCGTCGGATTGAATCGCAGTCCGTCCGGGCCGACGACACAGGTCGGATTGGTCGAACACGCCTGACGTGAACCGTCTGCTCCGGTGCCGTCGGCGCCGGCGCTGGCGTGGGTGTAAACGCCTGGCGCATCGATCTGCAGCTCGTCGAGACTCGGCAGTCCCGGAACGTGCACCGCCGCCAGTTCGACGACCAGCTGCACCTGGCTGGCGCCAAAGGGGTTTTCGGTGGCGCTGTAGACGCGCGTAAAGCCAAGGTCGTACTGCAGAACGTCGAATGGTTCCCAGCCGCGCACGTATGAGTTCGGTGGCGTGTCGCCGACCACGCCGCCGCGATAAGCGGTGAGGAAGCTCGGATAGGCACGTGCCGAACCGGGCAAGTGGCCGACCAGTAGATTGATCGTATCGGCGTAATCGATGTCGGCGCCGGCGTTCATGGCATCGCTGCTGCCATAGTTGGTGCGGCCGCCGTCCTCGGAGAAGCCGCGTCCGCCCGAGGTGCCGGCGCAGCCCACGGACGGGTCATGACAAGCCGACAGCAGTGGCCCGGACGCCGCGAAGGCGACGTCGATGATCGAAACCTGCAAGGGCAGGTCCGGCCGATACGAGACCTCGCCCTGCATCGCCCAGATGCCAAGCGGCGTGTTGAAGCTGACGCCGAACATGTCGATGTTTTCGGGATACTCGAAAAAGATCTTCTGGGTATCGAGGCCGTTGGCTTCGGAATAGGGACCGTCGGGGTCGGTCCCTATTCCGGTGAGCAGTGGCAGGAGTGCAGCGATATCGGTACCGACGTCGGTGATCGCGCCCGGGTTCGCGACGATCGTCGTCAGTGAATCCGCCGCGAGCTGCTGCCTGGCGCTGGGTACCGCAAGCCCAGGGATGTTGTCGCAGACACTGAGAAACTCGCTGGTGTTCGTCGCATTGATGCCTTCCGCGTTGCCGGCGGCACGTGCGCAACTGGCGTCGGCGGAGATGAAGCTCACATAGGGCAGGCGCGAGTGGTAGCGCATGTAGTAGAAGCCGAACTCGGTGCCGTAGTTGAGATTCTCGGCGTAGTACTTGAACGCGAATCCGTACTGTCCGGAATCCTTGGGCGTCTGGTCCGGGGCCCGTTCGAGATAGGCCGTGGCCGGTGTGATCAGCGCCAGTGGATTGTCCAGGAAGTAGCCCACCTTGTCCGGATCGTCCGACGACCCACCGAAGCTGAGGTTGAAGTAGTCGCGCACGTTGTCGGTACCGGCATCGACCGTCGAGAAATAGGTTCCTGGAGTCGGGATCTCCAGCGGTTCCCATTCGTACTGGTAGACCAGTTCGATCGAGGCGTTGTAGAACGGGTCCATGCTCAGACTGAGCATGCCGACCGGTTCAAACACTTCCTCGACCGACATGCCGACACGGTAGAGATTGTTGGCGTTCGGCGGATTCCACTGATTGATGCTGTTGACCGCCACCAGCGTGCTTTCACCCCAGTTGATGGACTGGCGGCCAATCCTGAACGAGATCGGATAGTCCTCGATCAGCTTGATCGTGCCGGCGATGTTGAGGTCCAGCAGCTGCAGGTCGGTACCGGCCTGCTTGAGCGCGCGTCCGCTGCGGTCGACTTCGGTGGCTTCGCCGGGGCCGTAGACCCGTTCGAAATAGCGGTTGGAGACGGCATCATCGGTGGTGCCGGTACGGTTGACGTTCTCGGCGGTGATCAGGGTCGGGAAGTAGTCACCCTGATTCATGTTGACTGTGTCATAGAAATACAGCCAGCGAGCGAACAGCGTGAAGTCGCCGTAGCTGAGCGTGAGATCCTGTGAGGCCTTGATCACCGCCTGAACCGCGTCGCCCTTGTCGTAGCTGAGATCGCCGTCATCGGCGTGCATGGTCGGCGCGCCGGGTGCAGCGGCCAGATGCGCCGCCGGATAGGACTGTTCACGGAACAGGCCCTGGCACGACTGATAGACACCGCTGCAGACACCCGGATCGAGATTGGACTTGCCGATCAGATCCGATGACGGGTGCTGCATACGCCAGGCGCCGCCAGCGGTGAATGTCGTATTCAGTACGCCTTCGATTCCGTCGCCATAGTCCAGATCGAAACGCACCGCGGATGCGGGCGCCGCAATCGCGAGCAATAACGCCAGTCCTCCGGCGCGAGCCCTGAGATTTCGCACGAGCATTGCTTTTCCTTCCTTCCTAAACCAAATCCATATCGGTGTGACGGCGCGATTTGTCCCTGCCGCGCTCGTCTTGTCCGTCGCTCCGCCACCGGAGCCGCTCCCGCCACATACGCCTTCGACACGGCCTCGACGATATCGCTGACGGAGGTCGACATGGCGTTGAGCGATACTTCGTTCTGATTCACCCACCAGTTCGTGATCGCTTCGCCGGCGCCGATCAAGGCCAGCGCATACGGCCGCGCCTCCACTTCGCGGCGTCCGGGCGCCAGGCCCGAAAGCGTCATCGCGATCATATCGACTATGCGCTCGCGGTACCGCGTGACTCGCGCTGCGAAGGCCGTTCCGGCCACGCCTTCGGCGAACCGGACCGGCCAGCTGTCGCGGTGCCGCGCGATGTAGCCCAGCAGGTACTGTGCGCCCAGGCGCGATCGTTGCACCGGAGGGGGGCGCCAGCAAGGACTCCATCGACGCGATCATGTGCGTGCCTGCACGATCCACCACCGCCAGGTACAGGCCTTCCTCCGATCCGAAGTAGGCGTACAGCATCGGCTTGGTCCCGCCCACCGTGTCGGCGATGCGCGTCATCGACGCCTTGTAGCCCCGCTCTCGGAAAAGCCGCGCCGCCTGTTCCAGCATCTGCTGCTCGCGATCGGCGCGCGCCACCCGTTCGCGCGGCGCCGAACGACGACTCTTGCTGCGCTTGTCCGACGATGGCTGCGGCATTTTGACGGCCATTCCTGCGGCGTTTCCCTGCATCAGGGAAAGTCTGGTCTCCCTGTCGAGGGCCTAATTTAGCCTTTGGTGAACAATGATATCCAGAGGAAATTTCCTACAATTCAGGAATGTGCCGGATGTTGCGTTGCGGCACGCGGGTGTGCTTTATCACTATTCGGTAACTTACTCATCGGTAATAACTTTCGCATGAAGCGAGAGCTCGGCTCGCGTTCGTGGCCGATCATGCCCTCAGAAGTGCATCGTTTATGGACATTCTTCTCTGAATCGCGGTCTCTGCGATCGTCTGGATTCTGGTCTAGCGCGGCACGAAGCGGTTGACATTCAGCGCCATGCTCGCAGCGCTTGCGCCGATGCTGAGCTGACTGAGGACTTTGCGCCGGAAGAACTGTCCGGCGATTATGAGACCCTGGCGCAATGGCGGCGCCCTGAGCGTCCCAAACTCAAGGCCGTCGGCTGAGACCGACGCCCCGCAGCCTCACCCTGACAAGGAAAAATCCATGAGCGAGCTACAGGATCGATTCAAGGCCGCCGTCGAGAAGGTGCGTACCGCGCCGGCAGACGGCCCGTTCAAGCCTTCCAATGATCTCAAGCTGAAGATGTACGGCCTGTTCCGCCAGGCCAGCGACGGTGATGTGTCCGGCAAGCGCCCCGGCATGCTCGACATGATCAATCGCATGAAGTACGACGCCTGGGCCAAGCTCAAGGGTTTGTCCAAGGAAGACGCGATGAAGCAGTACATCACCGAAGTCGAATCAGTCGAGAAGAAGGTCGGATAACGTCATTCTCGCGCAGCGAGTCCACTGCCCCTCACCCCTGCTCGCAGCCGCGAGCGGCCTCTCTCTCCCGCGCAGGCGGGCGAGGGTAGGTCAGCATCACGCGACGCGTGATTGACGTCAAAAGTCGTCCACCCGCAGCACGTGCGTCAGCACCGGTTCGCGCAGACCGCGGATCATGCGCCGCTTCGGCCGGCTGCCGACCGTTTCCCCGGAATCGTCCAGCGTGAAGTTGTCGATGCGGATCTCACCGTCCTGTGCCTGCTGGCAGAGCCGCGCTGCCAGGTTCACGGGCGGGCCCACCGCCGCATATTCGTAGCGCGCACGTTCTCCGACGATGCCGGCCGCCACTTTGCCGCTGGCGACACCGACACCCAGGCCCAATGAGACGTCGGCCTTGCGCACGATCGGGCGAACCGCTTTCAGGAGCTGCCGCGACAGGGCCAGGGCCCGTTTGGCATGGTCGGCCTGCGGCACCGGGGCTCCCAGCAGGATCATGACGCCGTCGCCGGCCAGATCCTTGACCGTGCCATCATGTTCGGCCACCACGGTTCCGACCGCCGCGTAGAACTCCCGCAACAGGCCCAATACGCGTTCCGGTCGCTGCGCCTGCCGTTCGGCATAGGCGGTGAAGCCGCGAATGTCGCAGCACACAACGCTGACGCGCAGGCGCTGGCTGCCGACCACCGGCTTGAGTCCACGTTCGCGGACCAGTTCGGCTACTTGCGGCGACAGGAAACGCGCCATGAACTGTCCGCGTGCACCCTGAATCACGTGATAGCGCAGGATGCCGATCAGGAACACGATCTCGCCGCAGGCCACGCCCAGCGGTGACCATTCACGCGGCAGGATCAGGCCGGTGGTCAGCAGCGGCATCGCCACCAGCATCGACATTACCCGCACTGCCTCGGCCTGGTCCGGCCGCCGACTCAGTAGCCGCAGGCCGGCCGCGAATACCAGAAGCCCGGCCAGCAGTGGCAAGGCTGCGAACATCCAGAACATCGCCGTCGGCAACTCGCCGAAGCGCAATGCGCCGGCAAAACTCTGCGCCCGCAGCTCTGGCAGCGCGGCGCACTGCACCGCATAAATCCAGCCACAAGCCTGCGCCGTACGGACCAGACGTCGTCCGAAGGGCTGCGCCGCTTCGTCGGCGACCATGCGCGAAACGCGCAGGCCCCATTCTGTTCCGGCGGTGAAGGCCAGGGCCTCGACCACGCCCAGCACCCGCACCCAGTCGGGTAGCGGAGCCTGCAGCAGCGAGGCCTGTGCGTTGAGGCCGATGGCGATGCCGGTGGCGAATACGAACAGCGCAAGCGCGCGGCTGGTGCCGCTCTGGCGATCCGTCAGCCACACCGAAAAGCCGAGACCGCAGGCAAACAGCGCCGCGATCTGGCTGCCGCCGAACAGCATCAGCGGGCACTCCGCGCGGCATTCGGTGTCACGCCACGCCAGCGCTTGTAGGCGTGGATGAAGCTGGCGGATTCGGCGTAGCCTAGTTGTGCTGCGATCTGTTCCACGCTGAGTTCGCGACAGTCCAGCAGCCGCTCGGCGTGTTCGCGTCGCTGCACCGCCACCAGTTGCCGATAGCTGCTGCCTTGCTCGGCCAGGCGCCGACGCAAGGTACGCGCGCTGCAGCGCAGCTGCCGGGCCGCCAGCTCCAGGCTCGGCAGCGTCTCGCCATGCTGGCGCAGCAGCCGCTGCACGCGCGCACTGAAACCGCTTTTTTCGCTGTGACGCTGCCGCAGCAGGCTGTCGCATTGCTCGCGGCAAAGTCGTGCGGTAGGGGCGTCTGCCTGTATCGGCGCCCGGTCGAGAATCGAAGCGTCGATACGGATGCGGTTGTCCGCCGCCCCGAAATGCGGACACACGCCAGCCATGGCTTCGTACAGATGCGCGTGCGCCGGGCCCGGATAGCGCAGGTCGATCCCGAGCTGGGGCAGAGGCTCATTCAACAACTCGCTGGCGATCACATGGATCGCGGCGGCATCACGTTCCACCAGAAACTCCCGCAGCGCCTGCGGAATC
The DNA here is from genome assembly GCF_031846245.1 of Banduia mediterranea. Classification (NCBI taxonomy): domain Bacteria; kingdom Pseudomonadati; phylum Pseudomonadota; class Gammaproteobacteria; order Nevskiales; family Algiphilaceae; genus Banduia; species Banduia mediterranea. Next base: position 72,089 of record NZ_JAVRIC010000021.1, read on the forward strand.
GCGTGGTCGTCGAGCACCAGGGCGGCCTCGCGGCCGCCTTCCTCCACGCGCAGTTCGTTGAACGCATAGGTCAGGTCCAGATAGCGCAATCCCAGCGCGATCGCGCTGCGCAGCGTTGCGCTGCTCATCATCGCGAAGCCCCAGATGCCATAGCTGGTGAGCCGGTAGCGCGACCCTGCCTGAAGCCCGAGGCCGGGCACATGGCCCAGGCATTCCACCAGCCGCGCCACCAGCGCCAACTCCTGTGCGGCATCGATTTCGGCACCGGGATCGTCAAGCTCTGCTTCGGTGGTTCCGGTTCCGCGCAGGATTTCGCGGCGCGGCAGCCCGTGCTCGACCGCGAGTTCGGTCAGCTGGCGTGCGCTGATGGCACTTCGTCGTGTGGTCCAGACTGGCATGCGCGATGATGGGCCGCGCTGGCCGAAAATATCAATCCTGACCCGATGCAACATGGAGTTCGCAGGCGGGACCGGATAGCGTGGGATCCATAGTGAGCTACCGGTCCAGGTGGGACGAGTAAGCACACATGCAAGGGAAGCGACAGTCGATGCGGATCGCGATCCTCGGGGGAGGCTTCGGCGGCATCGGCGCAGCGATCAAGCTTAGCGAGGCAGGCTACGAAGCCATCACGATCTTCGAGAAGGCGTCGGACGTCGGCGGTTGCTGGCGCGACAATTCCTATCCGGTGCGGCCTGCGACGTGCCGTCCCATTTGTACTCGTTCTCGTTCGAATCCAACACGGCTGGTCGCCAAAATACGCGTCACAGGCGGAGATTGACGGCTACTTGCAGCATTGCGTGGACAGGTACGGGCTGCGCCGCCACTTCCGCTTCGGTACCGAAATCGAGTCGGCGCGCTTCGACGAGTCGCGGGCACTGTGGCGCCTGCGGACGGCTGTCCGAAAGTCCGTCGAGGCCGAGGTGCTGATCACCGCCTGCGGTATCTTTGCCTACCGGCGCCGCACGGCGAAGTTCGATGCCTCCGTCTGCCGTGATCCACTGGGCACGGCGCCATGAGTCGGGCGCCAGGGCGAATCTTCGTCAGCGGCGCGGCGGCCGTATCGGCCGCGCCATCGCGCTGCGCGCGCGTCGGCTGGACCGTCGGCGCCTATGACCGCGATGCGGACGGTCTGCGTGAACTTGCATCGGACACCGTGCTGACCGGGCCGCTGGATGTGCGTGAACTCGCGCAATGGCAGGCCGCGCTCGCGGTTTTTTCGGCGCGCGCCGGCGGCGGGCTCGACGTGCTGGTCAACAACGCCGGGGTGCTGATTTAGGACCCGTTAGAGGCCAGCAGTCTCGCGGATCACCAGCGTGTGATCGACGTCAACCGGCGCGGTGTCGTCAACGGTTGTCACGCGGCATTCGAGGATCTCCGGCGCAGCTCGCGAGCCTGCGTGATCAACCTGGCCTCGGCCTCGGCGATTTACGGCCAGCCGAGGCTGGCGACGTACTCGGCCAGCAAGTTCGCGGTGCGCGGTCTGAGTGAGGCGCTGGACCTGGAGTGGCAGGCGCAGGGCATCGTCGTGCGCGCGATCTGGCCGCCGTTCGTACGCACCGCGATGATCGATGATGTTCACAACCCGACGATCCCCGGCCGCTACGGCGTGAAGCTCAGCGCCGAAGTTCCAGCTGCATTCCGGACTGATGAAGGAATCGAATGCCGCGATCGACGAGATCGCTGATTTCCTGCGCGCAGCGCCGGTCGGTCCGGACCAGTGGTAGCCCGCTGCATCGGCCCTTACTGCGGACGTTTGAACACCCCGGCCGCGATCCAGCGGATCAGCACCAGCAGCAGCGGCGGCACGAAGAACACCACGGCCGCCATCACCTTGCGACCACTGTCGATCGTCGCCCAGGTCTTGCAGGGTGCTTCGAAGTCGATCAGCGGCAGCCTGGAACGCCGACCAGTGGCGCAGAAATCATTGGTGGCGGCGAGCTGCTCGCCGCTGACCAGTCGGCAGTCGTAGCAGGGCTGCGCGTAGACCGGTGGGCCGATTTCGACCTCACCGCTATCCGTGACCTGGAAGATCGAGCGCGCCATCTTGTCGCCACGCACATGGTAGAAGGTGCCTTCGGCGTCGCGCTGGATCGTGCCGGCGCCGGGAATCGATTCGAGGTCGTTGATTCGATACTTGTGGTCGTAGGACAGCTTGTCGCCGATGAACCAGCTCGCGATCGCCCACACCACCAGCGCCAACCAGATCACGGGGCGGAGACGGCTGGGTTCGGACGTCGGCTGATTCATGTCGGAAGAGTTCGCTGAGGAGACCATCTGAAGTATAGCCATGCGTGCGGCACGGGCGTTCGGGCGGGCGCCTATACTTTCCGCACATTTCACAACCGGTAACGAACCGGCAGGAAACCATGCGCGAGCGCTCCCCCGAAGACGAAACGCAACAGCATCTGGAATTCGTACTGGCCCAGCTCGACGCCCTGGCGGCCGCCGAAGTCGGGCCACAAGAGCAGGCCCGGTTCCTGCCGTTCCTGCGGCATTACTACGAAATCGCCTCGCTGGACGGTTTCAGGGCTCGCACGCCGGAGGACTTGTTCCAGGTGGCGCGTCAGCATTTCGAGTTGGCGCGCGAGCGCGCCCAGGGGCAGCTCAAGGTGGTGGTGCGTCCGCCACTGGAACCGGGCGCGGCGGGCAGTCGCGGCTTCGCGACGCTCGATTCGGTGGTCGACGACATGCCGTTTCTGGTCGACACCGTGACCATGGCGATCCACGACGCTGGCAGCGCGATCGATTGGTCCGACCATCCCTTGATGCGGATTCGGCGCGATGCGCAAGGCACGCTGCAGCAGGCGATGGCGCTGGGCGCCGATGACAGCACGGCCCCGCGCGAATCGCTGATACACATCGAATTTGAGGCGCTGGCGAACGAAGCCGACTACGCCGAGCTTCAGCGCACGGTGGAGCGCCTGCTGGCGGACCTGCGCGTCGTCATCGACGACTTCCCGGCGATCCGGTCGCAGCTGAGCGAAGTGGTGAGGCAGCTCGATCAGGTTCCGCACGGTGCCGATCCGGAAGAATACAGCGAGGCCCAGGCCTTCCTGCGTTGGCTGGACGACGGCCGCTTCACGTTTCTCGGTTATGTTCGCAGTCTCGCCGAGGTCGCCGAGTCCGGCGCCGTGTCCTTGCGCACGGTTCCCGAGAACGGGCTCGGCCTGTCACGCCAGAACGGGCGTTTCGCGGATGTCGAGAAATTCATCGCGCCGCAGGATGAGCTGAATCGCCACATTCAGCACTCCGGTCGGCTGATCGTGGTGACCAAGGCCAACACGCGTTCGCCGATCCACCATCCCCAGGTCATGGATTCGATTTCGGTGAAGCAGTTCGCAGCCGACGGTACGGTCCAGGGCACGCATCGCTTCGTCGGGTTGTTCTCCACCGAGGCCTACTACAGTCGCCCGCGCTACATTCCGCTGATCCGGCGCAAGGCCGCCTACGTGATGCAGCGCGCAGGCGTGCCCGAGGATTCGCACTCCGGCAAGCAGTTGCGCGACATTCTTCACCAGTTGCCGCGTGACGAGTTGCTGCAGTCCAGCGAGGACGAGCTGTTCGACATTTGCATGGGCATTCGCGCCCTGCACGACAGACTGCAACTCAAGCTGTTCATGCGTCGCGATCGTTACGGGCGCTTCTATTCCTGTTTGGTGTACCTGCCGCGCGATCGTTACAGCCGCGAGATTCGTGAACGTATCGGCACGGAACTGATGGAAATCTGCAACGGGCTCTCGCTGGAGCGCAATGTCGACTTCATGCGCGGCGGTCTGGCTCGTATTCACTACACCGTACACACGCCGCCGGGCACCCGCATTCCGCTATCGACCGAGGATGTGCAGACGCGCCTGCTCAAGGCCACGCGCAGCTGGCGTGACGAATTGCGCGACGTGCTGATGCGCGTGCCCAGCGATGCCGTGCGACATTCCGCCGAACGCTTCGCCGATGCGTTCCCGCTGTACTACACCGAGTTGACCACGCCGCTGGAAGCGGCCGCAGACATTCAGTATCTATTGCAGCTGTCCGAACAGGCGCCGGTGCTGCCACGGCTGATGATCGACACCGGCGCGGAGGCGGCCCAAGCAGTGGGGCTCAAGCTGTACTCCTGGGCGCGACCGATCGAGCTGTCCGACGTGCTGCCCACACTGGAGAACTTCGGCCTGCGCGTGATCCGTCAGGAGCCGACCGAGATCGATCCGCGCGGCGGCACTCCCTGCTGGATCCAGGAGTTCGACATCCGCGTGCTCGCTCCCAGCGAGCTTTCGGCCGAGCGGCAGAAGTCCGCCTTCGAGTCGGCGTTCAGCAAATGCTGGAGCGGTGAGACCGAGAACGACGGGCTCAACCGTCTGGTGCTGTTCGCGGGTCTGGAATGGCGCCAGGTGGTGTGCGTGCGCACGCTGCTGAAATACCTGATTCAGACCGGTCTGCCATACAGCCAGGACTACATGGAACGCCTGCTGTCCGATCACGCGCCGATCACGCGCCAGCTGGTGCGCCTGTTCGAGACACGCTTCGATCCGCAGATGGCGGCCGCCGCGCGCGAGGCCGAGGCCGCCGCCATCGACGAGGACCTGCAGCAACGCCTCGATCAGGTTGCGACGCTCGATGGCGATCGCGTGCTGCGCGCCTTTCTCGCCACGATCGAGGCGGTGCTGCGCACCAACTACTACCAGCCGCGCGCAGACGGCGGCAGCAAGTCCTACATCAGTATCAAGCTCGATTCCTCGCGCGTGCCGGAACTGCCGCAGCCGCTGCCGATGTTCGAAATCTTCGTCTATGCACCGGAAGTGGAGGGCATCCACCTGCGCGGCGGCAAGGTCGCGCGCGGCGGCCTGCGCTGGTCCGACCGTCGCCAGGATTTCCGCACCGAGGTGCTGGGCCTGATGAAGGCGCAGATGGTCAAGAACGCGGTGATCGTGCCGGTCGGCGCCAAGGGCGGCTTCGTGGTCAAGCGCGGCGACGCATCCAATCGCGAAGCCTGGCTCAAGGCCGGCGTCGAGTGCTACAAGACCTTCATCCGCGGATTGCTGGACATCACCGACAACCGCGTCGCGGATGACATCGTGCCGCCGGCCGATGTGCTGCGCTATGACGAGGACGATCCCTATCTGGTGGTCGCGGCCGACAAGGGCACGGCCACGTTTTCGGACACCGCCAACGGCATCTCCGCCGAATACGGTTTCTGGATGGGCGACGCCTTCGCCTCCGGCGGCTCGGCCGGTTACGACCACAAGAAGATGGGCATCACCGCGCGTGGCGCCTGGGAGTCGGTCAAACGTCATTTCCGGGAACTCGGCAAGGACATCCAGAACGAGGAATTCACGGTCGTCGGCGTTGGCGACATGTCCGGTGATGTGTTCGGCAATGGCATGTTGCTGTCGCGCCACATCCGTCTGATCGCGGCCTTCGATCACCGCCACATCTTCATCGACCCGAATCCCGACGCCGCCACCAGTTACGCCGAACGCGAGCGCATGTTCGCGCTGCCACGGTCGTCCTGGGACGACTATGACCGCACGCTGCTGTCCGAAGGCGGCGGCATCTGGCCACGCAGTGCCAAGCAGATCAAGGTGTCGACCCAGGTGCAGGAGGCGCTGGGCCTGAGCCAGGACAGTCATGCGCCCAACGAACTGCTGCGCGCGATCCTCAAGGCGCCGGTGGACCTGCTGTGGAATGGGGGTATCGGCACCTACGTCAAGAGCCACGACCAGTCCAATGCCGAGGTTGGCGACCGCGCCAACGACATGATTCGCGTCAACGGCGCGGAGCTGCGCTGCAAGGTGGTCGGCGAGGGCGGTAACCTCGGTCTGACCCAGCTCGGACGCGTCGAATACGCGCTGGCCGGTGGCCGCATCAACACCGACGCGATCGACAATAGCGGTGGTGTGCACTCGTCCGATCGCGAGGTCAACATCAAGATCCCGCTGAACCGACTGATGAACGAGACCGGTTTCAGCGTCGAGGAACGCAATCCTCTGCTGGTATCGATGACCGAGGATGTCGCGCGCGCGGTGCTGGCCGACAGCTATGTGCAGAGTCTTGCGCTGAGCCTGCTCGAACACGAGGCGGCGAGCCGTCTCGACGAACACGCCAATCTGATTCGCACGCTGGAGAAGGACGGCCTGCTGGCGCGCGCCGTTGAATACCTGCCCGACGACGAAGGACTCAAGGAACGTCGCGCGCGCAATCTGGGCCTGTCGCGGCCGGAGCTGGCGGTGCTGCTGTCCTACGCCAAGATTTCGCTGTTCGGCGCGCTGGACGCATCCGAGGTGCCGGACGACCCGTTCTTCACGCGGGATCTGCTGTCCTACTTCGCGCCGGTACTGGTGCAGCGCTACGGCGAGCGGCTGCAACGCCATCGCCTCAAGCGCGAAATCATTGCCACGATTCTGTCCAATGCCATCGTCAACCGTATGGGCTTCGCCTACGCGCACCGTTTCGCGGACGATCAGGGCGTTTCGCGCGCGGAAGTCGTCAAGGCCTATGCGATGGCGCATGAAATCTTCGACGGCGACAGTTACTGGCTGCCGATTCAGGCGCTGGACAACCAGATCGATGCGCAACTGCAACTGCGCCTGTATTCGCGCGCCAGCGGCCTGATGAAACACGCCACCAATTGGCTGGTGAATCATCGCTGGCCGAGCAAGCCGATCGCCGAAGCCGTGGACTTCTTCGAGCAGCCGATCAAGGAGATCGCCGGTCTGTTGCCGGAAAGTCTGCCCGGCTCCTATCGCGAGGAATGGCAGCGAGCCCGGGCGGCGATGATCGCCGAAGGCGTGCCCGAGGACGTGGCGACCACGCTGGCCAACACGCTGGCCCTGGGCAGTGCCCCTGATATCGTCGAACTCGCGGCCGCTGCCGAGGTGGCGGTGGCGCAGGCGACAGCCGCCTACTTCCTGGTGGGCGAGCGCCTGCGCGTGTTGTGGCTGCTGGGTGCGGTCAACGGCCTGGTGGTGCGCGGGCGCTGGCAGGCGCTGGCGCGCACCACCCTGCGTGACGACATCTATCGCCTGCATCGCTCGATTGTGGCGGATGTTCTCGCACAGTCAGGCGGGCCGCCGCAGGCACGCTTCGAGTCCTGGCTTAAGGCCAACGAAGCCCGCGTGCAGTTCTGCGAGCAGCGCATGGTGGCGCTGCAGGCCAGCGGCACGCAGGACTTCATGACGCTGGCGGTGGGCGTGCGCGAGCTGCGCAAGCTGCACCGGACCTGATCGCGTACGGGATACCGGCTATCGGCACATGGTCGACGTCGATACCGGGCGACGGCGGCGGCATGGGTCTGCGTCTGCTAGTGTTCGGCCTCCTTGGTCTGTCCCCGCACCGTTTCCGGAAACTATGAGTTCGAAACTGCAAAGCACCTTGTTGACCGCCGCCGCTCTTGTTGTGGCTGCTCTTTGCGCCTGTGCCACAAACCCGCGTCCCGAGTACTACGAGGACGAGGAGGTGCTGATGACCGAAATCGATCCGATGGACCTGGGTGTTTCGGACTACATCCGCATGCAGCGCGGCCCCTGTTTCGGGAAGTGTCCCGAATACATCGTCGTGCTTGGTACGGACGGGCTGGTGCGCTACAAGGGTATACACAGTGTCGGCACCCTTGGCATGCAGGAGAAGGAAGTCAGCACCGGGCGTGTCGCCGGCCTCAAGCACGCGGTCGCCCGCTTGGGCATCATGCAGCTCGCCCCGTCCTACAAGCCAGGTGACAAGACCTGTGAGCGTTACGACACGGACATGCCGACGGTGGAATTGCAGGTCGTCGGCCCCGGCGGCGGCATCAAGCGCATCACCCACGACCTGGGCTGCCAGGACGCACCGAACGTGCTGCACACCTTCGAAAAGATGATCGACGAAGCGGCCGAAATCGGCGAATGGGTTACGGGTGGGGCGGCATCCTGAATACGTCAAAAGCGGGTTTCGCGCAGAGACGCAAAGCCGCAAAGTTCCATCGAGAACAGAACACTACCCTAGTGCACCGCGTCTAACGAAACGTTAGCCCGACTTAGCGGATTGGCCTTGAGGTTTCCCCTCAAATTGTTCTGATAATCTGTTTATTTTCAGCGAATTGCGAGGTATTGTTTAGATAAAACTGCGCCTGAAGTACGCGCAGGGCACGGCTTGTATCTCTTCGGAAGTCACCAAACTACCCTAGGAGCCCGTGCCATGCGCGCCAGCACAAAGTATTGCAGAAGTTGCTGCGTCTTCACCTCCCTCAACTCCATGCCAAACGCCTGCAGGCACTGATGCAGGCGGCGGACAGTGCCGTGTCTCATCAGCGCCTGACCCTGTCGTCCTTGGCTCGGGGACTGAACTCGAAGACGACGGTCAAACACCGAATCAAGTGCATGGACCGATTGCTCGGCAATGCGGCGCTTCAGGCGCAGCGAAGCTCGTTTTATCGGGTCTTGTGTGGTCTTCTGGTGGGGTCCGGCGTGGAGCCGATCATTCTGATCGATTGGTCGGATTTGAAGGCGGATCGGCGCTGGTTGTTGTTA